>CAZJUD010000188.1:0-2068 GCA_964549125.1 uncultured Caldimicrobium sp. | reverse complement strand
CTTCTTTCGCCCCTCTTCCCAAAAGAAGATACGGAGCTAACTGCATATGTTACCTATCTTCAGACAAAGGTCCTTCCTCTCTTCTTACAAGACGAGCTCTGGGAGGGATTAAAGGATAGGGGGTATCCCTTGTACATTCTTCGTAAGCTTTTAGAGAGGGCAAAATACTATCTCTCAGGTGAGCCGTTAAAGGGACTTCAAATCCTTGGTTTTTTGGAAACCCGTTTGTTAAACTTCGAAAAAGCCTATCTTTTGGACTTAAACGAGGGCGTCTTACCGCCAAGTGAAGATTTTAACCCTCTCCTTACCGATGAGTTGCGCTTCTATTTTGGTCTTCCTGTTTTCACCTCTTCCCTCTGGGATTACTACTTTCTTACCTTTCTTGAAAGCGTAGATATGCTATTCATAACCTACATCGGGGCTGAAGGTGAAGGCTCAGCAAATGAGCCATCAAGGTTTTTCTACCGTCTAAAGTATGAGTTTGCTAAATCTGGACAAGACTTGTCAAAAGAATCTCCTTTAAGATGCTTCCCCAAAAGGACTTTCCACGAAGGGATCCCAGTGACAGAGGAGCATAAAGAGCTAATTCTTTCTTATTTAAAAAACGTGCCAGTAAGCCGATCCTTTTTTGAAACCTATCTCCGCTGTCCAGCCAAGTTTTACTTTAAGTATTTGTTGAACATAAAAGAAGATGAAAGCGATGCCGCTTTGTTGGGTATCATTACCCATAAAATCCTTGAAGAGCTTTTAAAACCTTGGATAAACAGCAACGATTTTGTAGATTTTAAAGAGGTTTCTAAAAATGTTGCCAAGACAGTAGATAAGGTCTGGAAGGAAGAGGTTGAAGGAAAGTTTGACCCCCTGTCAGACCTAATGGTCCGAATGCTCATTAGGGGTTTCTTTGAAAGATATTTTAAAACCCTCATAGACCAAGGAATTAAAAGAAAAGTATTAGGGATAGAAGACAAAATTACGGCTGACATGTCGATGGATGGCTATGAAGGGCTTTCTACTGTCAAGCTATACGGAAAATGCGACCTTCGCATGGAAGAAGAGACCGATAACTTGCTCAACTACCTCCTTCTTGACCTTAAAACCAGCGTGTCTGCCGAGCTTCGTCCTAAGATTTTCTTTCAAAATTTTCTAACCTATTCCCAACATAATAGAACCCCATTAAAAACCCCTGAGGAGTATAAGAATGCTCTAAAGAATTGGAGAAACTTTTTTGGAAGCAACCTTGAGAACTTTCAACTAATCTTTTACCTCAGCCTTGAGATAGAAAAATCTGACTTGATTAAGAAAAACTATTCAGCAGTTAAGCCAGGTCTTATTAGAATAACTTTAAAAGATATGGAAAAATTTCTAAAGATAGAAGGTCAAAAATATGGAAGGTTAGCCGAAATTTTAGAGAAGACTAAAAGAAATATGTCTTCTATCCTGAAAGATATAATAAACCATATGCTTACTACTCCATTCTTTTATTTTGCGGAAAAAGACAACGAATGTATCTTCTGCAACTATAGATCTATTTGTTTAGGTTATAAGTCTTTATAAAAGTCTTTAAGTTAAGAAGGCTGGGGTAGGTAAGCCGGGTTCTGTGCCTGGGGTTATACCCAGGTGGTGGTCATTTCTCTGGGGGAAAAGGTTACCCTTTTCCCTCAAGCGGCCTACCCGAGCCTTCGGGCGGGGCACCCATGGCTCTGTTTGGCCTTTCTCCAGGCGGGGGTTACCGTGCCAAGCCCTGTTACCAGGGCTTGCGGTGGGCTCTTACCCCACCTTTTCCCCCTTGCCCTCACCCCTAAGGTAGGGGCAGTGGGCGGTCTGTTTTCTGTGGCCCTGTCCAGGGATTGCTCCCTCCGGGTATTACCCGGCGCCCTCCCCTATGGAGCCCGGACTTTCCTCACAGAGGCAACCCACAAAAAGTTTGCCCCTGCGCGACCACCTTCCTACCCCAGCCAATTAAAATATAGACTTATGTCTCAAAGCTTACGTCTTAAAATGAATGAGACAAGAGTTTTGATTGAGCTATTATCAATACTTGGACAATAAAAAAAAATCCCGGGCACCG
>CAZJUD010000187.1:0-7235 GCA_964549125.1 uncultured Caldimicrobium sp. | reverse complement strand
TAACAGCCCGCCGCTCTGCCGATTGAGCTACCGGGGAAGATTACAATATTTAAAAATAAACGATTTTAAATTGTTGTCAAGAGGGGTGAGGCTGTTTATAAAAGCTTTCAAGCATACTTTGCCATTATTATGTTGCGTAAGGGACTGTAAGCCCCTTGATATCCTTTGCAGGCTCTCAAGGAAATACGAGGGACAAGAATTTTTTCAAACAGCATTAGAAGGATGAGAGGATTATAAAAAATGGTATGTGGGGGTTTTTGCAAAAAAACATTTTGAAACACCCTAAGGGTAGCGGACTTTTGTAATTAAAAAAGCTATAGTAGTATATTAGGCTATGAATAAGCTTAAAGTTTGTGTTATAGGTGGTGGCTCTTGGGGGACAGCTTTAGGAAAGGTTCTTTCTGAAAAAGGATTCAGAGTTTTTCTTCTCCTTCGCAGGAAGGAGCTTGCAGACAATATTAATTTTAGACGCGAAAATCCTGACTACTTACCAGGTATAAGGCTTCCTCAAGGGATTTTTGCTACCCTTAATCCCTCTGAATGCTTAGAAGGGGCAAATCTTGTCATCTGGACCATACCTTCCCATGCCTTGAGAAGCTTTTTTGAAAATCTGAGAAGCATAGAATATGAGCTTTTAAAAAGTATAGAGCATCACCTTATCGGGATAAAAGGAATAGACCTTGAAACAGGAAAGTTCCCAAGCCAGATGCTTCGGGAAAGGCTCGGGGAAGGGGTTAATATTTACATTCTTGGTGGTCCTTCCTTTGCAAAAGAGGTGGCAAGGGGGCTCCCAACTGCGGTAGTTGTTGCAGGCTTTGGTAATTTAGACAAATTGAAATGGGTGCAGGAAACCCTTGCACACCGCTATTTTCGTGTCTACCGGAATGATGATCCAGTGGGTGTTGAGTGTGCCGGTGCACTGAAGAATGTGATCGCTATAGCTGGAGGAATATGCGATGGCTTGGAGCTTGGCGCAAACGCCCGCGCAAGCCTCATAACAAGAGGGCTTCTTGAGCTTATCAGAGTTGGGGAGGTCTTCAAGGCAAAAAGAGAAACTTTTTACGGGCTTGCTGGCCTTGGCGACCTTGTTCTAACTTGCACCTCAGCCCTTTCAAGAAACTACCGCCTTGGTTTTTTGCTTGCTAAAGGACATTCCCTTGAATCAGCCTTAAAGGAAATTAAAGAAGTTGCTGAAGGCTACCGAACTGCAAAGGTAGTAAAAGAGATTAGTGAAAAATTTAACTTAACTCTTCCCATCTGTTCCGAGGTTTATAATATCCTTTACGAAAAAACTTCAGTAGTCCAAGCTCTGGAAAGGCTTTTGCGGCGTGAGTTAAAGGAAGAATTTTGGTAGGCAATATAAAAAACAATTGGGAGGGGGAAGATGTTAAGGTTGCTTTTGCATGTTCCGGATTCTTCAAGGTTTGAAGCAGGGTTAAAACAGGCTCGTAATTTTGCCATAGCTATGGGCGATAAACCTTTTCAAGTGAGAATTTTGGTCAACTTTGAAGGGGTAACGGTTCTAAATGACCTATCCCCTTATGCAGAACTCCTAAAAGAGATTTTTTCCTTGGGGATAGAAGTTTACTTCTGTGAAAATGCTATGAAAGGCTTTAACATAAGTATGGATAAGGTTCCTCAACAAGCACAAATTATTCCATCGGGGATCCTTGCTCTCGTTAATTGGCAGAATGAAGGTTTTAAATATGTAAGAGCTTAACCTTAGATTAGTGTTTTTTGATACTACCTACATAGATTATTAGGGCTTTTCCTTATTTTCTACACAAATTGTGGGGGACCTGAGTTATCAATAAAAGAAGTCAATCGTAGCGGTTGATGGCTTACCAGTTTAAAAAGAAGGTCAGTTTTAATGTTTTATTAAGCTTGAGAAAGCTATAAAAGCAACACCAAGAATAGAAAAAAATAAAAATGGGCGGAAGAGGATTCGAACCTCTGACCCCCGGCTTGTAAGGCCGATGCTCTCCCCCTGAGCTATCCGCCCAATATTAAATTTTTATTATAGCAATTTTTTTCCTCCTGTCAATTCGAAGGTCAATCGTTTCACTAAGATTTCAAGCTTTTTAAATAGATTTTCTCTTTTCAAAACGAAGTAGTTGTAAGCCATGCTTGCTGGTATGGCTACAAAAAGACCCATAGCGGTGTTAACTAAAGCCTCCGCAATCCCTGGGGCAACGGTAGCTAAGCTTGCGCTTCCCTTTAGACCAATATCATGAAAGGCCTTCATGATGCCCCAGACAGTTCCAAAAAGACCAATGAAGGGAGCTGTGCTTGCACAAGTAGCAAGGTAGCCAAGACCTGAGGCTATCCTTAAGAAAAGGGCTTCCTTTTCCATCTTTGCAAGTTCCTCAATCTCTTCTACCTTTAAACTCCCACTTTCAGAAGCTTTAAGTATGTAATCATTTAATTTTTTGATAAATTGAGAAAGCTCATCATCCCCTCTAACCAAGGCTTTAAGGTATGTGGCTTTTAAGTTGGAAAAGCGTTCCACATCATCAAAACACTGAGATATCCTCTCCTCAAAGCTTCTAAGCTTGAACAGGTTAAGAAAGATGTAATACCAGCTAAGAAGGCTCATCCCAAAAAGGAAGAGTAAAATAAACTTCCCCATGAGACCAGTTGCTAAGAAAAGCTTAAGGACATCCATTGTCAGGCCCCCAAAAAAGGTCTTTCAGCTCATCATCCACGAGTCCTTGATACTGAGCAAGCCTTTTGATTGCTAAAACACCTTCTTGACCAAGACTTTCTGTATAATGATTAACGAAGGTCTCAACATGCTTTTTTATCGTTTCTTCGTCAAGTTCCTGAGCATGTTTTTTAAGCAAAGGCAAAACTTCAGCCCAATTATTCTTAGCAAACTCAAGCGATTCCTTAATACTGTTTAAAACCTCCTTTTTAAACTCAGTAGGAAGGGCTCTTTTGACAAACATTCCACCAAGAGGAAGGGGTAGCTTGTGTTTTTCTTCCCAGAGCAAGCCAAGGTCAAAGACTAATTTTAGCCCGTAGCCCTCATACACAAACCGTCCTTCATGAATTAAAACCCCAAGGTCAATCCTTCCCTCTAAAAGCTTAGGGATAATTTCATAAAAGGGCAGGAAGACCTCATCATACTCTTCGGAAAAGAAGGATTTAAAAAGTAAGTTTGCGGTGGTATGCTCCCCAGGTAATCCTACTTTAGGCCTATGAGGATAGGGGAGGGATTTTGCGACGACAATAGGTCCTGTCCCAAAACCTAAGGCTGAACCTGTATCCAAAATTTGATAAGTTTTAGAAAGTTCCTTTAAGATGGCAAAGGACGCTTTAATGACCGGATAGCTTCCCTTTAGGGCAAACCTGTTTAACTCTTCTATGTCGTAAAAATGGAGCTCAAAATCGATTGAGCTTTCAATTTTTTGAAGCAAAATTCCTGAAAAGATGAAGACGTCGTTTGGGCAGGGCGAGATAGCTACTTCCAGTTTTGAGCGATGCACTCCCAAACCTCACGAAGCCTTTTCTTTGCCTTTTCTAAATCCCAGGGCTCCTCAGGGTAGGCTAATAGATTGCTTATTACCCTTACTTCAAGGAGGAAGACTTTAGCTTTTCTCGCTGCCCTTGCTACACCGAAACCTTCCATGTTTTCCGCAAGAACTTGCATTCTTTCTTCTATAGCCTTTGCCCTCCTCACATCGTAGCTTGCTGAGCAAACGGTTGCCAGGGGTCCTGCCTGAGGGTAGAATCCGTTTAGCTCAAGGAGGTAGATGAGCTTTTCGGTGAAAACATGCGCCAAAGGACAATAATCTCTAACTCCCAAGGTCTCGGGCAAAGGAACAAGATGGGTTGGATAGGCTCTACCAAGGTCTGCATGTCTTTCACAGGTGCCAACTACCACATCTCCAACCATGAGGTCTGAATTTGGATAGGCTCCAGCAAAGCCTGTTAAAAAGGCAAGAGAAGGCTTTTTGTTTAAGAAAATTTCATAAGCGTTTAAAGCAGAATCAACCGGTCCAACTCCTACCACCTCTATTTCTAAGGGTAGTCCCTCTAAAGCTTCCTTTTCAAGTTCACTCGGCACAAGAACAAGTAGAGCCATCTTTTTCTGCTTCTCCTAAATCGTCTTCGTAGAAGAGTTTAGCAAGGATTCCCAAGTTGTAAAGCTCAAGTAAGATTAAATCAACTTCATGGGCACGCAAGAGGTTACCTTCAGAGTAAAAGGGAGAAAAAATTCTTACTGCTGGTGGATTTAAAGATTCTACCTCAACTTCAAAGTGTTTTTCGGAAGGTAGCCCCTTTAGCTTTTCTTTTAAGAATTTTTTTACAAAAAGTCGTAAATCCTTCTCTTTTTTGAATTTCAAGTAGGACCTTTTGAGAAAGTTTTAAGCCATAGAATAGGGTTTAAAAAAAATGGCAAGACCAAATGCCGAGGGCGGGAGTCGAACCCGCACGGGGCGCAAACCCCAGTGGATTTTGAGTCCACCGCGTCTTCCTGTTCCGCCACCTCGGCAGGTACTTTTTTTTTTATTTTAAGCTACCTCTAATTTTCGTCAAGGAGTATTGAGGTTGTTCGAAAAATCCTTTTCTTCCCCAATTTTGCGCAAAGCGAAGGATCTCCCCTTTTTATGTCACCCTTAGCCGAAGCCCTGAGCGTCAGCGAAGGGTCCCAGATGTCCTTGATGCTACCTTAAGATGGCAAGGTATGTTTGCAAGATTTTTCGAACAGCCTCAGAAGTAATTAAAGGCTTTTGGAAAAAATAGTTGTACCTCTTCTTCACATTCGAAAGGCTAATAGTTTTCATGTTGCCTTGGTTTTGCCTTAATTTTTGCCTTGGTGTAAAATAAAAACATGTTTACTGGGTTGGTTGAAGGAGTAGGGCAAATTACTGAGCTTACTCCGCAAGGAAGTGGATTCTTGATAAAAATAAAAACGTCATTTAATCTTGAAGGGACAAAGGTTGGAGATAGCATTGCCGTTGACGGAGTTTGCTTAACTGTAGTTCAATTAGAAACACAAGCCTTTAGAGCTCAGCTTTCTCCAGAAACAATCTCCCGGACAACCTTTAAGCTTAAAAAGGTGGGTGATTTGGTAAACCTGGAGAGAGCTCTAAAGCTTGGAGACCGATTAGGCGGACATTTAGTTACCGGTCATGTAGACGGGGTTGGAACTATAAAGAGAATATCCAAAATGGGGGATTACACTTTAATTGAAATATCAATTCCTAAGGACCTTGTTCAATACATGGTCCCTAAGGGTTCGATCGCTGTTGACGGAATAAGCCTTACCATAAACGAGGTTTTAGAGGATGCAGTTAGGCTGATGATCATCCCCCATACCTTGGCAGTAACCACCCTTGGTATAAAAAGGGTTGGCGATTTGGTAAATATTGAGGTTGATATGATAGCTAAGATGGTTCACCGTTTTCTTAAACCCTATCTTTCTAAAGCCCAGGAAGAGAAAAGTCTTTTATCTCTTGAATTTCTAAAAGAACATGGATTCATCTAAAAATAAGTTGCAGGAGGAAGAAATGAAGCTAAACCCTGAGAAAGAGGTGGTAGAAAAGCTTGCTTTAGAACTTCTCGTATGTGCAAGGACTGCTCCAAAGGCTCGCGGGCAGGATAATCTTGAGCTTGCTCTCGTCACTGACAAAGATGAGCTTGAAAAGATCGCTCAAGAGATGGAAAAGATTGCTGAAAGGGGAGAAGCCTTCAAATTTTTCAAAAGAGATGCAGACAACATCAGAAACTCTGAAGCCTTGGTGCTAATTTCTGTTGATTTTAAAAATCCGGTTGGCGTAAACTGTGGGGCATGTGGCTATACTTGCGACACCATAACTAAGGTTGAAAGGAAGGTCCTTGATTACGAGGGACCAATCTGCGCAATGAGGCTTATTGACCTTGGCATAGCTATCGGCTCAGCCGTTGCCAAGGCTAAGGACCTATGTCTTGATAACCGTGTAATGTACACCGTTGGCGTGGCAGTAAAAAGGCTTGGTCTTATGCCAGGACAGGTGATCCTTGGCATTCCTTTAAGCGTTAAAGGGAAAAACATCTACTTTGATAGAAAGTTTTAAAAAATTCTCTATGGTTCGGATAAAGGTCTGTGGTATTACAAACCTTGAAGATTTGTTTTTAGTTGACAAATTTGGTCCTGATTTTGTTGGCTTCATAATGTATCCTCCCTCACCTCGGTATGTGGGAGAAAAGCTTTCGGAGTTTCTTTCTATTCCTACTACGGCTAAAAAGGTTGTAGTTTTGGTTAACCCAACTTACGAGGAGGCAAGGAAAGTCCTAAATCTTGGTGCTGATTTTATTCAGCTTCATGGAGATGAAGATGTAAATCTGGCAAAAAGGATAGGTTTGGAAAAGGTTTTTAAAGCCTTTCGGGTAAAAGATGATTTTAGCTTTGAGGTGCTAAAGCCTTTTTCACAAGCCTTTGCCCTTCTTCTTGATGCCTACGATGAAAAGTCCTTTGGAGGAACAGGAAAAATCTTCAACTGGGAGATAGCAAAAAAGGCTGTTCACATGGGATATCGCATTTTCTTAGCCGGAGGGCTTAACCCTGAAAACGTTACCTTAGCTATAAAAGAGGTCAACCCCTTTGGGGTTGACCTTGCTTCAGGCTTAGAGCTTTATCCTGGGAAAAAGGACCCGCAAAAGGTCAAAAAGCTCTTTGCAGTGTTAAAGGGGATAAAACTATCCCCTGAGGTCTCTTAAGCTCAGCCTATGCCAAATCTGCTACCTCCACCGCAGGAGCTACCTGAACCAAAACTAAGTCCCGATGTCCCAAAGATTCCAGAAAAGGCTGAAATAATCTTTTCCACATCCTTAGACCCGCAATAGGGACATTTAACCTCCCTTTCATCCTCCTTGGTAAAGCAAAGCTTCTCAAAAACTCTTTCACAATCGTAACATTTGAATTCATAAATAGGCATAATCAATTCACCTCCATTGATAAATTTTTACTAATTTGGTAAAAAAATAAAACTTTTTCTTACTTAGTCAAGGGGTTTGAGGAGGCTATCGAAAAAATCCTTGTCCCTTGCCAGAAATCCTGAGCAGAAGCGTTAAGGATCCAAGGGGGCTTTCGGGGTTTACGCCTCTCAGAGGTCCTTAGGCTTCGCCTTAGGATGGGGGGCGCCCTGAGCCCTCTTCTTTTTGTCGCCCTGAGCCGAAGCCCTGAGGGCGCAAGCCCGAAGGGGCTGCGAAGGGCCTCCCGAGGTCTTTCTGGGCTTACGCCCCTCAGA
>CAZJUD010000186.1:0-2709 GCA_964549125.1 uncultured Caldimicrobium sp. | reverse complement strand
AGTTGCAAACTGAAGATTTTGCTATATATTTTTAATAAAAAATCTCTGCCCCCATCGTCTAGTGGACTAGGATACTGGCCTCTCACGCCAGAGACACGGGTTCGAATCCCGTTGGGGGCGTTCTTCCTTTCTTGGTCAATCCTTTTTTGAAGGATACCTTCTTCTTGTTTAACCCTGAGTGTTCGATCTTTTAGCCCATGACTCGAAGAGAGGGGATGCTGAACGAAGAGAAGGATATCATGGCAACCTTCGGATGCTTATGCGAACTCAAGATGGCAAGGTATGGTTGCAAGAATTTTGGGCCAGCCTCTCTTTAACTCTTGACAAACAAAAAAAGTTAAATAAAATTTATTGATACTCATGGCGCGTCTTGACCCCTTTTTTAAACTTGTCGTTGAGACCAAGGCTTCAGACCTCCATCTTAGCGTTGGTGATCCGCCTGTCCTTAGGATCCACGGAGAACTTCAAAGGGTGAAGTACAAGCCTTTGGAGGATGAAGAGCTTAGGGCAATGCTCTATGAAGTGATGCCCGAAGAGATTATCAAAAAGTTTGAAGAGGAAGGGGAAGTTGACTTTGGTCTTGAAATACCTGATTTAGCAAGGTTTAGGGTAAACGTTTATCGGGAAAGAAAGGGAGTTGCTGCTGCCTTCAGGGTCATTCCCTCACGAATAATGACCGTTGAAGAGCTTGGACTCCCACCCATTCTAAACAAGCTCGCCCTTTTGCCTAAGGGTCTGATCCTTGTTACCGGTCCTACAGGTTCAGGTAAGTCTACCACCCTTGCCGCCATGATTGACTATGCTAACAGAAACCGCTACGACCATATCATTACTATTGAGGACCCTATTGAGTTTGTCCATGAATCTAAGAACTGTTTAGTCCATCAGAGGGAGCTTGGCACTCACACTAAGAGCTTTGCTAATGCTCTTCGTGCCGCTCTTAGAGAGGACCCGGACATAATCCTCGTCGGTGAAATGAGAGACCGAGAAACTATTGCCCTTGCTATTGAGGCAACCTTGACCGGTCATTTAGTCATGTCCACCCTTCATACCATCTCAGCTGCCCAAACGATTAGCAGGATCATTGATGTCTTTCCAGCCGATGAGCAAGATCAAATCCGAACTACCCTTTCTGAGGCTTTAAGAGCGGTGGTCTCTCAGACGATGTTTAAAAGGATAGATAGACCGGGAAGGATTGTAGCCACGGAAATTCTCATTGCCACACCTGCCATAAGAAACCTCATTCGGGAAAACAAGATCCATCAAATTCCTTCAATGATCCAGACGGGTAAAAAATACGGGATGATGAGCCTTGACGATGTGATCATGGACTACCTGAAAAAGGGATGGATTAGCCCAGAAGACGCTTTTATAAAAGCGGTAGATAAATCAAGGTTTTTACCCTTTGTCAAGAACAGAGAACTTATTGATTTTACTGAGCTTCCAGGTTAAGGATTTATGCTTACAGCCATAGAAATTCATCATCTAATACAAAGATTGGCAACTCTTGAGCCTGGTATCTCAGACCTTTTCATCCTTTCTGGTTATCCCTTTCAGGTCATGGTTTATGGAAGGGTAAAGAGTGTTTACTTAGAAGAATTTCCTGTTGAAAAGTTAACACCCTTTCAATCTGAGCAGATTGCCTTTTATCTTCTAAGGGAGCATCCATATCTCTATCCAAAGCTCATAAAGGACGGTTATGCAGACTTTTCCTATGCCCTTGAGGATGGAACAAGGTTTAGGGTAAACGTTTTCTCCAGGCAAAGGACCTACAACATCATCATGAGAAAGCTTGAAAATCGGATTAAAACGATCGAGGAGTTAAACTTAAAGCCAGCGCTCTATCAAGTAGCTAAGGAAAAATTTGGATTAGTCTTTGTTACTGGTGCAACTGGGCAGGGAAAGACGACAACTCTTGCCGCCATCCTTCATGAAATTAACAAATCCGAGGCTGTGCATATCATAACCCTTGAAGACCCTATAGAATACCTTCACACTCCCATCAAAGCAACCATTAATCAGAGGGAGCTTGGGACAGATTTTTCAAGCTTTGCTGAAGGGTTAAAGGCAGCTTTAAGAGAGGCACCTCAGGTTATTTTGGTTGGTGAGATACGCGATAGGGACACGATGGACATAGCCTTAAGTGCAGCAGAGACTGGGCACCTTGTCTTCTCAACCTTACACACTACAACAGCTGGGCAAACCATAAACAGGATTATCGGTTTTTACAGCAGGGAAGAGGAGTATCAGATAAGACAGAGGCTTGCAAGCTCGCTTAAGTGGGTAATCGGGCAAAAGCTTCTCCCTAAGGTTGGTGGAGGAAGAGTAGCCATCCTTGACATACTTTACAATAACATCAGGGCAAGGGAGATAATCCTTCAAGGCGAGTCTGAAGGAAAGACCTTTTATGATGTCATGAGCCAGGGTAGTCCTTACGGAATGCAGACTTTCGACCAACACATCTTAGAACTTTTTGAAAAGGGGCTCATCGATGAGGAGACGGCATATTATCACGCCATAAGAAAGGATATCGTTGGCAGACAGATAGAAATAATCAAGAAGAAAAAGGGCATTGAGGAAGAATCGATAACCCTGGAAATAGCTGGGAAAGGAGTTAAATGAATTCTGATAAAGTGACTTTGATAAAGCCTTTGACGCTCCTTTATTGGAAGCTAAAGGAGCCAAAGGGTCGAAGAGTAGGAATCTTTT
>CAZJUD010000185.1:0-1966 GCA_964549125.1 uncultured Caldimicrobium sp. | reverse complement strand
CCGATCTGCTGGGGGGGGCTCCTCGGGTTTGTCGATGAGGTTTACCTCCTCTTTGGGCTTTTCTCCACCAGCCTCTAATCCCATGCCAACGCCAGGCAGGCCATACATCACAGTACTACCTGTAGAAAAGTATTCTAATTTCCCTTCCCTCACAAGTTCATTGGCTGCATTTTTAATGTCCCTGGGGTTAGCATCTGGTATTTCCCTCTGTAAATCCTTTAGATAGATTTTACTTTTACCACCTGAGCTTGCTTTCTTCTGTATTACTTCTAAAATCTTTTGTTTTAATGCTTCTTTATCCATGGATTTCACCCCTCTTTAGTAGTTGTATTCAATCATAGGCTTTACATGCTTTGTGAACTTGAAGTGAACAGAAGTTCTATAGGTGTCATAGGCTAAACGGTAATCATCAATTAAATGCCAAGTAAATGGAATATCTGTTAATTCAAAGAATTTCTCCCAACCTATTCTTTCGATCCAATCGCCTACTCTTTCATATTTTTTAGCATGCTGAGAATAGATTTCAAGGATCTTTTTAATCCACTTTACTGTAGTAGGCCATCTTGGTGGTTCATTTGGGATGTAAGGAATAACTACTTTGGAGAATTTAGGAGGCGTTATTCTGTTTGAAACCTTACCACCAACAACCAAAGCCAATCCGTCTCCCTGTCCGTCAGAAATTGGCATGGCTGGGCACATGGTGTAGCAGTTTCCACAGAACATACATCTTTCAGCGTTAACCCTAACTGTCTTCCTCTTTTCACCACCTATTTCAACAGTAGCAGGCTTGATTGCACCTACAGGACAGGATGCTATGACAAGTGGTATCTCGCAAACCTTCTCTAACCTATCATCTTCAATCATAGGTGGTTTTCTGTGAATACCTACAACGGCAATGTCAGAACAATGCACAGCACCACACATGTTCAAGCAGCAGGCAAGAGCAATCCTAACCTGAGCCGGAAGCTTATGGGACCCAAAGTATTCAAAAAGCTCATCCATAATTGCTTTAACTACGCCAGATGCATCTGTAGCTGGAGTATGACAATGGATCCATCCCTGAGTATGAACAATATTGGTCACGCTCGCTCCTGTTCCCCCAATTGGGAATTTATATGACCCACCTGGGAATTTACGAGATTTTAAATCCTCAATCAAAGCTCTAAGCTTTTCTTCATCCGTAACATGAAATTCAACATTATTTCTTGTTGTCCAACGCACATAACCATCACAATACTTATCTGCTATCTCACAAATTTCACGAATATAATCGGTCGTCTCAAGCCTTGGAGTACCGCAACGGACTACATAAACCACTTCACCAGTCTCCGATGTGTACTTCAAAACACCAGGCTGTAGGATTTCATGAGATTTCCATTTTCCATAATTTCTCTGAATCACAGGGGGTAAGAACTGCCAGTAGTGAGGAGGTCCAATGTCAGTTATTCTGTTTTCCATGGGTTTTTGAGGATTGTATAATTTTTCAGCTAAGGTTGGATCATAAGGCTGAGTATAAATTGGGTCTGGTCTTTCTGGTCTCTCACTCATTATTTCCCCCTCCTTATTTTTAATTTTTCTTTTCCATTTTTAACATTAACTACGCAGGGTGACGTTTTCTGAACTCTGCAAGGTCTCTTGTCCAACCACCCTCAACCTCTTCTTCTTTCCAGAAGATGTAAGGGTTAGACCTTGGCTCTTTAACGTGCTGTGGCAATGGTTCTAAGCCAAGCACATCAACGATAAACCTGTTTAATCCAACCCTCTGTATTGTTTCACCAAGCCTTTCGCGGTTTTTACCGTTTTCCATCCAGTAGTCAAACACTTTATAAAGAAGGTTCTTTAAGTTCTCATAGGGTGGTTCTAACTTCATAAATGGAACAATGACTGTGGAAAGCTGAGCGCCCTCTAATATTGGAGCTTTTGCACCCATAAGAATGGTAGCACCTCTATCATCTCCTGGTCTTAA
>CAZJUD010000184.1:0-5313 GCA_964549125.1 uncultured Caldimicrobium sp. | reverse complement strand
GGGAAAAGTTTAAGCTCTTTAACTCCTCGTAAAGCTTCAGTCAAACGATGGGTAAGCTCGCCGGTTGCAAGTTGGGTTTGCCTTCTTGCAAAACGAGTCTTTGCTCCGAGGTGCTTACTGGTATAGACAATAATTGGTAGCGTTATCAGAACAAGAAGCGTTAAGTCAAACCTCATGTAAAAGGCAACCCCTATCAGAACAAGGACTGTCAGTCCCTCTTTGATTAAAATCTGGAAGCTTTCCGCAAGTACTGGCTCAATCTGAGCGGTATCGTTTATCACGCGAGACACCGTCTGCCCTGTTCTTTCTTTTGCTAAAAGCTCATAGGGTAGGTTCAAACACTTTTGGAAAAGGGTTAGCCTTATAAGATTTACCATGCCCGTTGTTGTTATCTTCATGTAGTAAGCTTGGAGTAGGGAAGAAAACCCGATAAAACTAAAAAGGAGAACCATCCCGATTGGTATTAGCCAGAAGTATTCATGCCTTCCCTGAACAAAGATGAGGTTAAAGGCGGGTTTTATGGCTGAAGTTCCAAAGCCGGTTAATAAAGAGGCAAGAAGGGCAAAAAAGAGGCCTAAAAAGAAACTCCACTTGAAGGGTTTTAAATATTTTAGAGCAAAAAGCAGGAAGGCTTTGAGGGTATCATTCAAGAAGGATTTCCTTTCCCTTTAAACCCTTCTTAAATTAAATTCTTCTTCCACCAAGTTCAACTGCCAAGGCGCGAAGCCTTGCCACCCTTTCTTCAATGGGTGGATGGGTTGAGAAGAGCTTAAGCAAGCTCTTCCCAGAAAGGGGGTTAACAATAAACATCTGAGCCTGAGCAGGGTTTACACCCATGGGATAAGCTCTATTCCAGGCTTCAAGCTTTTCTAAAGCTGAAGCTAAGGCTAAAGGATTCCTGATTAGCTTTGCCCCGGTTTCATCAGCAATAAACTCTCTGCTCCTGCTTATTGCAAGCTGAATAAGGGTTGCAGCAATAGGAATGATTATTATCCCTACGACTAATCCTATAAGGGCTAAAGGATTTAAGGAATCTCTGTCCTCGTCGCTCTGAGTTAAGCCTCCGAAAAACAAACTCCATTGAGCCATCTGAGCAAGATAACTTATGGCTCCAACGATGGTTGCAGCAACCGTGGAGATCAGCACATCCCTATTTTTGATATGAGCTATTTCGTGAGCGATAACGCCCTTAAGCTCCTCTCTGGTTAATAGCCTCCTTATTCCCGCAGTTACGGCAACTACACCATTTTCAGGGTTTCTCCCTGTAGCAAAGGCATTAGGAACCTCTACGGGTATCATGTACACCTTTGGTTTGGGTATTCCTGCTGCCCTTGCTACCTCTTCAACGATAGCATGAAGCTCCGGGTCTTCCTCCTTAGAAACAGGAATAGCACCACTCATCGCAAGCACGATCTTATCGGAAAAGAAGTAGGCTATAAAATTCATAATTCCAGCCAGGATAAGAGCTATGGTTGCTCCAGTCTTTCCTCCAACTAAGTTCCCAAAGAAGACAAAAATAACGGTAAGTAAAGCAAGAAAAACAAAAGTCTTAAGAGTGTTTATCATACCAACACCCCTCCTTAGGGGAAACTTTTAGTTTTGTTGTGTTATATAAAATAATTTAATTCATCAAGAAAGTCAAGAGAGCAAAGGGCTTCATAAAGGTCCTACCTTTAGGTATCAAGCCAATGGTGATACATCTCATTTTTTTTGCTTCCAGAGCCTAAGCAAGGGACCCATCAGTTTGGTTGGAGAAAGAAAAATGGCACTTATCTAATAGGCGTATATCTTACCATAAGGTCTATGGGTATACGGAATAATCTTTACAAAATCTTCTTTTAATACTTCGCTAAGGTCCATCTGAAAATCGTCGCAGTACTCCTTCAGCAGGCGCTCAAGCTCCTTTTCATCGTCTCCATCAAGGGGATAGGGCTTTAGCCCTAAACCAAGGTAGCTCTCCTTAACTTTGCCCCTTATGTAGATCTTTCCACCGTGCATGCC
This sequence comes from uncultured Caldimicrobium sp., assembly GCA_964549125.1. Lineage (GTDB taxonomy): Bacteria > Desulfobacterota > Thermodesulfobacteria > Thermodesulfobacteriales > Thermodesulfobacteriaceae > WYEG01. Next base: position 3,312 of record CAZJUD010000184.1, on the reverse strand, counting down.
TGTCCCAAGATAGATCCCTGCTATTGGTCGTTCAGGGTATATGGTGTTAATACCAAGGAGAATTATTATCCCTCCTGCCATGTATTCACCAAGGAAATCTCCTGCTTTACCACCGATTATAATCACAGGCACCTTGTCCTGATAGGACTTCATGTGAATGCCGACCCTGTAGCCTACATCACCATAAATGTGGATCTTTCCGCCTCTCATGGCATAACCGATAACATCACCTCCCATCCCATGAACCACAATCTTCCCTTCATCCATGGTGTTTCCTGCACCGTCTTGAACATTCCCAAAGACTTCAAGCTTTGGTCCCCTCATAAAACAACCAAGGTCAAGTCCGGGAGTGCCGTATATCTTGCCTGTCACCTCCGCTGATACCCCGGCAAAAAGATACCTATGGCCGTTTACGCCCGTTAAGATGATCTCCTTTTCACCCTTAGTAATTGCTTCACGAATGAGATTATTAACTTGACTGTAATGGTACATACTGGCATTTAATTCGAAGGGCATCCTCTTCAACCTCCTTAGGTCTTCCTTTAAGATAGCTTCTTTGATTAGGTATTACACCCCCTTCAAGCTCAACGATGACCGGCTCTCCAGCCTTGGGTGCCCAAACCTTTTCTGGGTCAGGGCAGATGGCGCGTATGGCTGCCTCCTCGCTTGCCATGTAGTAAAAATCTCCCTTTTTGGCGCAAACCAAAGGACGAAGCTTTACCCTGTCGTTTAGACCAACAAGCCCACCGTTATAAGCAAAAAGTATGGCAAAAGGTCCGTTTAAAACAGCGCTCCCATAAACTACACGGATGGCTGTATAAAGTTCCTTCTCTTCTTCCTCCATCTCGTCTATCTCTATCCAGAATGGGGGAGCAAGGGCTTTGCAGGCAAGCTGAAGGGGTAGACCGTGTCTTCTTATCAACAAGTCTAAGAGATAGGCCACAACTTCCGTGTCCGTTAGTAGCGTGCATTTATAGCCAAAAAGCTCAAGATAGCGTTTGTTTGTCCCGTAGCTTGAAATCTCACCGTTATGAACGATGGACCAATCAAGGATGGTAAAGGGATGAGCACCACCCCACCAACCTGGGGTGTTTGTCGGGAACCGATTATGCGCTGTCCAGATAAAGGCTTTATACTCATCTATTCTGAAGAACTCGGCTATCTCATCAGGAAAACCAACCCCTTTAAACACTCCCATGTTTTTGCCAGAGGAGATGACATAAGCTCCATCAATCTTCTCGTTGATATCCATCACCAAAGATACGATGTAATTATCCTCTTCATCCTCGCCGCAGAGCATCTGGTATTCCTCGTCAAATTTAGGTTTGACAAAGTAACGCTTAAAAAGCGGTGGGTCTTTGATAGTCTTTACCTTCTTGGTGGGAATTGGTTCTTGGTAGTTAATAAAAGTTTTATGGGCTAAAACTTCCTCTACCTTTTCTAAGGCAGACTTATCTTGAGCCATTACATGTAAAGCGTAGTAATCCTTATGCTCTGGATAGATTCCATAGGCAGCAAAGCCGGCTCCAAGACCGTTTCCCCTTTCATACTGGCAGCAGATGGACTTGATAATAAGGTCACCGGGTATTAGCTCACCCTTTACATTTATGATTCCTGCTATACCGCATCCTGACATTTCCTTAATCTTTTCTTTAAGAAGCCACATAGCCTACTCCCCCGCATGTTTAACTTCTAAGATTTCCATTTCCTTTTCAGTTAAACCGACAGCCCTAAGTTTGTCCCTATTCCCTTTCAAACTTTCGATGGAGTTGATCCCCATGGCGCCGAGCATTTCCTTAATCTCAAGAGCCCAGCCCTTAACAAGATTGTAAATCTTCTCATAAGCAACATCAGGCGGAAGGCGCTTAATAAGCTCGGGGTTATTGGTGGCAATACCCCAGGGACATTTTCCTGTATAGCAACGCTGGCACATGGTACAGCCAACGGCGATAAGGGCAGCTGTTCCAATGTAAACGGCATCAGCCCCTAAAGCTATAGCCTTGACCACATCAGCGCTGTTTCTTATACCACCTGAGGCGATGATGCTTGCTCGGTGTCTAATACCCTCTTCTCTAAGCCTTTTATCAACGGCTGAGATGGCAAGCTCAATGGGTATGCCGATATAGTCTCTGAACATAGTGGGCGCAGCTCCTGTTCCACCCTTTAGACCGTCAATAACCACTGCATCTGCTCCAGCTCGTACAATCCCTGAGGCAATAGCCGCCACATTATGCACAGCAGCAATCTTAACAAAAACAAGCTTCTTGTATTCTGTAGCTTCTTTTAAAGCAAAGATGAGCCCGCGCAGGTCCTCGATGGAATAAATGTCATGGTGAGGCGCCGGTGATATAGCATCAGACCCAACTGGGATCATCCTCGTTTTTGAAATCTCCTCTGTTACCTTTTCACCCGGAAGGTGGCCACCGATACCAGGCTTTGCACCTTGCCCAATCTTTATTTCTATCGCTACTCCTGCGTTTAAATAATCAACATGCAAACCAAAACGCCCGGAAGCACACTGCACTATGGTGTTTGAGCCGTATTCATAGAGAGAGGCATGCAACCCCCCTTCACCCGTGTTGTATAGCGTCCCAAGGTCCCTTGCCGCCCGAGCCAATCCTTGATGAACATGCAAGCTTATCGCTCCATAAGACATGGCGGCAAACATTATAGGCACTTCAAGCTGAATAAGAGGAGGAAGCTTCTTCTTTAGGCGAAACTTTCCGTTTAGGCTTTCTATCTCAAGACTTTCTGGCTTTGGACCGATGAAGGTTCTAAGCTCCATCGGCTCACGCAAAGGGTCGATGGGAGGGTTGGTAACCTGACAGGCGTCAAGCACAAGATGGTCAAAGTAGTTCTTGTAGGGTTGGGCACAGCCCGTAGAAGTAAGGAGAACCCCTCCTTGGTCTGCCTGTTTGTATACATTTTTTATATGCCAGGGCGTCCAGAGGGCATGTTCCCTGAAGTCTGAAGGATGACGCCTTATGATCAAAGCCCTGGTTGGGCACATTGCTTCACAGCGATGACAACCTACACACTTTGAATCATCGGCAAGCAAGGTCTTTTTCTTTTCATCCCAGACATGCACACCGTAGCTACATTCCTTGACGCAACGCTTACACTTTATACACCTTTCCCAAATCCTCTCTACAAAAAAGTCTGGATAAAAGCTTGAAAACTGGGGAGAGGCCATTTTACCACTACCTCCTAAATCTCGTTTAGGTGAATATATGAATATACAATTTTTATAAGAAATTCAAAGTGTATGAAAGGCTGGTCAAAAAAAATTCCTTGCCCCCTCCCCCGAACGAC
>CAZJUD010000183.1:0-4738 GCA_964549125.1 uncultured Caldimicrobium sp. | reverse complement strand
GAGGCCCTTCGCAGCCCCTTCGCTACGCTATTACTTAGAGTTTTTCTACAAACCTCTCGGCAAGAAAGACAAGACATTCAAGATCAAGATAGGAAATGGCAGAAGCATCGTATAGGACTTTGCAGTAGGAGCTTAGTCCTTCCTCAGCGTCGCCAGCCCAGTAGTTGATCATAAGAGGAACCCTTGGCAAGGCATAAACTACAAAACTCACCCCAGAATTTGTTTCCTTTAATTGAGAAATCTTGAAGCTTTTTAATGCCTCTAAAAGGGCTTCCCTTTTCTCATCAAAGAGCCTTGCTAAAGGTTCTTCAGCGTATCTTTTTAGTGTTCCTACCTTTGATATAGAATGAGGAAAGGACTCAAGCCCCACAAATTCTTGGGTTAAGGGCTTATTTCCGTTATAAAGAAAATAATTCATAAGCAAGATTTCGTCGCGTGGATCAAGCTCATAACCCTTTTTACTTCTAAGTCTTAGGGGATAACCATTGGTATCAAGCTCGATCAGGATCTCATCGTCAAGATAAGGAAGGGTCGCAAGATTTTGTTCAACCTTTGCCCCTAAGTTATTGGCAACATCTTTAATGCAAACCTTTCTAAACCTCTCCTTAAGTTCCTTTAAGTTTTCTAAAAGTTGATTAAAAGTTATCCTTTCTTCAACCTTACCAGAAAGCTCATCTTTCGGAAGATAGGGGCATTTTGAAATATCCCATTCTCCAGCGGCAACCTTTAAGGCAAAAAGCAAACAGCTCTCAAGCCCGCATTCCTTGCAGTTCGTTTTTGGTAGCCTTTTTAGAAGTTCAATATAGCTTGGCATCTAAAAACTCTTTAAATATTGCCTTGATTTTTGTATATTTTAACTAAAAATTCAAATCATAGGAAGGGGTTTATGACTTTTCAGAAAGAATACATCTACCTTGATTACAACGCTACAACTCCAGTTCTTCCCGAGGTAGGAGAAATCCTTAGATACTATGCCGAAGAAGTTTTCTACAATCCAAGCTCCGGTCATGCCTTGGGGAGGCTTGCTAAAGAAGCCTTAGAAGAAGCAAGAGAAAAGGTTGCAAGTTTAATCCAAGCCAAAAAGGATGAAATAATCTTTACTTCCTCTGGCACGGAATCAAACCACCTTGCCATCCTTGGTTACTTAAGAAGTTATGAGCTTAAAAGGGGTAGAAAGGGGCATTTGATTATCTCATCCTTTGAGCATCCTTCCATTCTTAACCTTGCGGTAAAGCTTATGGAATGGGGCTATTCCGTTGACTTTCTAAAAGTATCTCCCGAGGGCTATGTTGAGGTAGATGACTTAAAGAGAAAAATCAGGAAAGAAACAGCATTAGTATCGGTTATGCTTGCAAACAACGAGATAGGAACTATCCAGCCTATCCATGAGCTTGCAAGGCTCTGTAAAGAGTATGAAGTTGTCTTTCATACTGATGCCTGCCAAGCTGTAGGAAAGATTCCTGTTTCTGTCGTTGAGCTATCCTGCGATATGCTTACCATTTCTGGGCATAAGTTATACGCCCCAAAGGGCATTGGTGCCCTATTCGTGAAAGAGGGTATCAAGCTTGAGCCCCTTTTTTACGGTGGAGGTCAAGAGAAGGGGTTGAGACCGGGCACTGAGCCTGTTCCTCTTTGCATGGCACTTGGCAAAGCTTGCGAGATTGCCGGAAGAGACTTGCCAGGTGAGATGGAGAGGCTGACCTTTCTTCGGGAAAGGCTGTATCAGGGATTAAAAGAGGTTTATCCAAAGCTTTACCGCTTCGGCCTTGAGGATAAAACGCTCCCCAACACCCTGACCGTTTCTTTTGTGGGTATTTCTGCTGAAAACATCTTCCGAGCCATGCCGCAAGTCTGCGCAAGCACCGGTGCTGCCTGCCATGATAGAAAGGGCTCTATTACCCTTTCAGCACTTAAAGTAGCAGAGGAGGTAGCCATAGGAACTATTAGGTTTTCTCTTGGAAGATACACCACAATTGAAGACATAGAAAGGACTATCGAACTTTTTAAAGACTATTTTAACAAAGGCTCCTAATCCTCTATGCTGTTTTTCATCCTTTCTCCGTCAATCGAACTAAAAGAAGAAGAGCTTTCCTTTTATCGGGAGGCAGGCATAAGAAACTTTATTTTCTTTAAAAGGCATTTTGAAGAGGGAGATTTTTCGGAGTATATTACGAGGCTTAAACAATCCTTGAAAGGTTTAATCCTTCTTTGCGTAGATCAAGAGGGCGGAAGAGTAGCTCGTATTCCAGGGGATTATCCTTCTCCCCTTAGCATGGCAAGGCTAAAAAAGGAGAAAGGTGATAAAGTGTTTTTCGAATGGGCAAGCTCCCTGGCAAAAGCTGTAAAAAGCCAAGGTCTAAACGTCAACCTTGCCCCCTGCGTTGACCTTGCCGATGAAAAGGCTCCAGATTTTCTAAAGGAAAGAACCTTTGGCTTGAACCCAGAAGAAGTGATAGAATGCGCAAAGGTTTTTTATTATGCCCATAAAGAGCAAGGCATAGTAACCTGTCTTAAACATTTCCCCGGTTTAGGAGGAGTAGAGATTGACCCCCATGAGGACCTCCCAAGGAAAAGGTACATAAGCGAAAAAGACCTTATGCCCTTTAAGAGTTTGTCCTCCCTCTATCCTATGGTCATGACCACCCACCTCATCCCGAGCAAAGAGTGGGACCCCTCATCCCAGACCCTGCCTTCTACTTTTTCCGAAAAGATTGTTCGCCTTCTGAGAGAGGTATGCAATTTTAAGGGATTGATTTTGACTGACGACTTAAACATGAAGGCTTTAAAACACTATGAGCTTGCTGAAAGGTTTATTCTTTCCTTAGCTTGCGGACATAATTGTTTGCTCTACTGCGGTCCCTACAGGGATGTAGTAGAAATCTGGGATGACTTAAGAAAGGAAATAGAAAAAAGCGCAGTCCTTCAGGAAAAAGCAAAGGAGTCACTGTTTCTTCTGGAAAAGCTCAAAAGGTCCCTTAAGGTCCCAGAATAGAGCAGGCAGAACAGGTTTTGCATTCTCCAACCTTGCAAGCCTTCGTTGGAAGGTTTAAAAGAGATTTTTTCCATTCAGCATAAAGAAAGCTTTTCTTAATTCCTGTTTTGATAAAATCCCAGGGAAATTTTTCAGAAGCCATGTCTTTAAATTCCTTCTTCGTTTCTTCCAAGGATTTCAGAAGTTTAGAGGTAGGTGCTGAAAGGTTTTTGGAAATAACAAGCCCTGTCTCTTCGTTTCCTTGAGCAATTAGGGCTTGAATTCTTGCTGATTTTAGAGGCTCAAAGGATAGCTCCCCCACGCCTCTTAATTCTCTTTTGAGAAACCTTTCTTTATCCTCAAGCTCTTTCATCTCAGGTAGATTTGCCCATTGAAAGGGTGTGTGCGGCTTTGGAACAAAGGGAGAAAAGGTAAAACGAAAACGGTAAGGATATCCGCTTTTAACAAGCTTTTTTATAAATTTTACATTCTCTTGCAGGTCCTCAAAGGTTTCTCCTGGAAGACCATACATAAAGTAAAGCTTAACCTTTTTTAAATTTACAGCTTTAAACCTTTCAAGGAGGTTGAAGATAAGCTCGTTGTCCAACAGTTTGTTGATCCTTTTTTTTAGCTTTTCTGATGCTGTTTCAGGAGCAAGAGCAATCGACCTTGTAGACGAGAGAAGAGGCAAAAAATCCTCGGTAATAGTTTCTGCTCTAATTGAGGAAAAGGTTAAGGTGGAAGACTTAGCCTTTAGGATAGACCATACTTCTTTAAGCAAAGAGATATCAGCAAACTCAAGCCCAATCAGCCCAACCTTGCTTTCTTCTGGAAGATTTTTACAAGCTTCTAAAAGGGCTTCTCTGTCTGGTGCCCTCGGTGGACGAAATAGATATCCGGCAAGGCAAAATCTACAGCCTCTTCCGCATCCTCTAAAAACCTCTATAAGATGTGAATTTTTGAATTCCGCCTTCTCAGAGATTAAATGAGAAACCACCGGATTGAAACCGCTTTTCACTTTCGCAACCTTGACTTCCTCTTTTGGCTGATGCGGTGTATAAAAAAAAGGAAGTTTGTTTAAGCTTTCCATTAGTTTAGCCTTGTCTTCTATCCCTTCAATAAAGAGAGGAACAACGCTTTCCTCCATCTTTTCCCATTCTCCAAAGAAAAAACCGTCAAAGAAGGGAAAAAGTGGGGTTGGATTGGCTGTGATAGCTACTCCTCCAGCCAAAACTACCTGGTCTCTGCTATGGGGTGAAAGAGGAATACCAGCATTGGAAAGGATTTTAAGAGCGTTGATGAAATCAACTTCAAAGGGGATGGCAAAGATAATTATTTGGAAGTCTCTTAAGGGACGAGAGGATTCTACAGATAGGGGTTTTTCAGTTTTGCTAAAAAAGACCCTTTCGCACACTATTTCCTCGTAAGAGTTTAAGCGTTGATACAAAAAGAGATAGCCAAGGTTTGACATGCCTACCGAATAATCGTTAGGAAAGACAAGAGCTATAGGTATTCTTCCCGTCCATTTCTTTTTGTAATATCCTCGTTCATACTGTAATTTCATCATGTCTTTAATGTAAGGTTAATGCCATCATAAAGCAACCTTAACTCATCCTCTCGCCGAGAGCGAAAGCGTACGATCCCTGAAGTCCTTCGGGGCTTACGCCCCTTAAGAAGGACCTATAGGAGGTCCTTTGGTCGCTTACAATACCTTTTTTACCCTCTGAGGCTGTTCGAAAAATCTTGCAAACATACCTTGCCATCTTA
>CAZJUD010000182.1:0-3911 GCA_964549125.1 uncultured Caldimicrobium sp. | reverse complement strand
TCAAAGCTACTTCATCATCTTAAAGCTATACTTCGCAAGAAAAATGATAGCGAAGAAATAAAGGAAGACTATCAAGAGTTTCTTGAAGATTTGAAAGAAGAAAAGGCTATAACCCCTGTCGAAGAAGAACTTTTGCTAAACATCATCAATCTTAAGGGATTTGAACTTGGAGATTTTTTATTACCAAGGCCAGACATCGTTTGGCTTGAACAAAGTATGACTTGGCAAGAGGTAAAAATCATCCTTGCTCAAAATCCACATCATTACTTTCCCGTTTATTCAGGAACCGAGGAAAACTACTCAGGTTATGTATCATTAAAAGACTTAGTTAGAGGTATCAATTTAGTAGAATATAATTGGGTTAGCCATGTTAGACCAGCCTTAACCCTACCCAAAAGCCTCTCCATTATCTCAGGCCTTGAAAAGATGAAGATGAATTCTGTAGAAATGGTATTCGTCGTGGATGAAAACTCAGAGTTTATTGGGGTTGTCCTCCTAAAAGACATTATCGATGAGGTCTTCTTAGTGAAAGAACAATGCGTAGCTCAGACGGAAGAAGGGGGGTTTATACTTCCCGGTAAGACCAAACTAAGGGTAGTTGAAAGATGTTTTAACCTTAAATTTTCGGAAGGCGATTATCATACCTTAGCCGGGCTAATCATGGAACACTATAAAGGTATACCTCAAGCAGGCACAAAAATTTCTTTCGATACCTTTGATGTAGAAATCTTAGATGCCGATGAAAGAAGGATTAAACTTGTCAAACTTAAACCTAAAGCCTGACTTTTTGCTTCCTACATTCTCAGGAATTTTACTTGCCTTAAGTTTACCTAAATGGAACCTTTCTTTTCTTGCCTTTTTTTCCCTCATTCCTCTTTTCTTTTACTTTAAAAATACAACTAACCACAACTTTTCTTTCAGAAAACTCATCCTTTTCTCTTTACTCTTTGGGCTTTCCTACTTTACGATAACTTTTTACTGGATAGTTTACACTTTACATAAGTTTAGTCCCCTTCCTCTTCTTGCTTCAATTTTTTTATTAATTTTACTTTCTCTTTATTTAAGTTTCTACTTTCTTATCCTCTTTTTGCTATCTGTTAGGTTTAATCTTTTCAATGAGCCTAATTTTTTTAAAGGAATAATCTTTGCCCTTCTTTGGGTTGGTTCTGAGTATGCAAGAAGTAAACTTTTAACTGGGCTCCCCTGGGGGCTTCTTGGAGAAGCCCTTGCCAACTTTCCCTTACTTCTTCAAACAGCTGACCTTTTTGGGGTCTACGGGCTTTCCTTTTTGGCAGCTCTTTCAAACTACACCGTTTTTGTCCTCTTCCAAGCAAATTTTGAAAAATCCTTAAGATTAAAGAGTAAAAGCCCGTGCCTTAAGAGAGCTATCCCTTTATTGAGCCTTATCCTAAGCTTTTTTGCCTATGGAGTGTTTGCAGAACGATACTGGGAAGGTAAGGTTCGTGAAGAAAAAAGAACCCTTCGGTTAGCCCTTCTTCAAGGCAACATCCCCCAAGAACTAAAGGAAAGGAAAGAGGTAGAGGTATCCCTTGAGGTCTATAAAGAACTTTTTTTCAGAGCCTTATCCTTCAAACCGGACGTAGTTTTTACCCCTGAGACTGCTTTTCCCTTTTATTTCCCCTATGAAAAAGATTGGTCGGCAAAGCTCCTTTCTTTTTTGACGAAAGCCTATGAGGAGAATAAAAGTTCTTTTCCACCCTTTGTTTTTGGAGCCTTCCGTGCAAGCTTTGCTGAAGGAGTACCAAAGGCTCACAACACTCTTTTTGTCTGGGATGGAGAAAACATTTTTGATTTTTATGACAAAGAAAGGCTTGTTCCCTTTGGAGAATACATTCCCTTGGGGGAGTATTTTCCATTTTTAAGGAAAATTTCGGTAGTGTCCGATGTTTTAAAGCCTGGATTCGGAAAAAACTTGAGGATAAAGCTTAAAGAAAGAGTGATAGAGATTACGCCGCTAATCTGTTTTGAAAGCGCCTTTAGCGAGATTGCCCGAAAGCGAGTTCTTCTGGGCGGAGACCTCATCTTTGTTGCTACAAACGACGCCTGGTTTGGTAAAACCTCTGCCCCTTACCAGCATTTTCAGATGCTAAAACTCCGAGCCGTTGAAAACAGACGCTTCGCTCTACAAGCGGCAAACACAGGTATCTCAGGGGTTGTATCTCCTTTGGGAAGAGTCTTAGTCCAATCAGGGCTTGAAACGCAGGAGGTTATAAATGCCGAGGTTAAGCCCTTATACTATCAAACCTTTTATCAAAAGTATGGCTATCTTTTCCCTATAGCCTGCGGATTACTCTATTTGGGAGGGTGCCTGATTTTTCTCTTTGAGCAAATTTCCCCAAGAATAAGGATTTTCTCTGGCAAAAAGAAACTGAATTAGGCGTTCAATAAACTGCTCAATCAGCTCGTCAAGCGTTTTAGGCTTTGCGTAGAAAGAAGGCATAGCAGGATAGATAATGCCGCCAGCTTTAGCCACTTTTAGCATGTTTTCAAGATGGACGAGATTTAGAGGAGTTTCTCGAACAACAAGGATTAAGGGCTTTCTCTCTTTAAGCATAACATCAGCTGCGCGGTGAATAAGGTTTATTGAACTCCCGTTGGCGATGGCTGAAAGCGTCCCCATACTGCAGGGGATAATAACCATCCCCAAGTAAGAGCTTGAACCGCTTGCTGGAGGAGAAAAAAAATCGGAGGGGTCATAAATCCTTCTTGCAAGTTTTGAGACTTCTTCAACTCTTACGCCCGTCTCATATTCAAAAACCCTTTTACCAACTTCAGAAAAAATAGCCTCCACAGGCTGGTCCATTTGTTGTAATCTTTGTAAAAAACGAAGGGCATAGTTGCTTCCGCTTGCCCCTGTGATGCCAACTAAAAGAGCTTTTTTTGCCATTTCTTTGCCTGCTCCTTTGCCAGTCTGTCAGCCCTTTCGTTCAGCATAACCCCAGAGTGAGCCTTTACCTTTTCAAAAGTTACCTTGTGAATGGAGATTAGTCTATCTATCTCTTCCCAAAGGTCCCGATTTTTCACAGGTTTTCCCTCGGAAGTTTTAAAACCTTGAGCCTTCCACTTGGGTAGCCACTCGGTTGTCCCCTTCAAAAGATACTCAGAATCAGTGTAGACCTTGACCCTTTTTGGTTCCTTAAAATAGGAAAGGGCACAGATCAAGGCTTTTAATTCCATACGGTTGTTAGTAGTTTCTGGCTCTCCACCAACCAATACCGTCTCTTTATCCGCCTCTTTGATGATAACCGCATAGCCGCCTGGTCCAGGATTACCCAAACAGGCTCCATCAATGTATGCTTCAGCGTAGTCCAATCCCTCTGAATTAGAATTTTTTCTTTTCATAGCCTCTAAAGCAATTTCAAATCCGTAGGATCTTTTTATCGACCCTCTCCTCGATTGCCTTTTTAATCAGACAGGGCGGTATACAGATAGCCCTAAACAGGAAAGACCTTGCCCTTTCTAAAAATTCAAGAAACTCTTTAACATTACCATAAGGTTTAAGGTAAGCATAATCAATGAGGCTTAATATTTTGTCTAAAATTAAACTATCGTAACGCAATTTTAATCTCTATAGTTTTGAACCTTTTGCTTTCTTCCAATTATAAAATAAAGTATGGTCCCGAGGACTGGGATAAACAAAACAAGCAAAACCCAAATAATTTTGTTGTAGCCAGTGAACTCACTTTTCAAAATGTCAACCAAGGCCCATATAAAAAGGACAAAAAACCCAATGGAAAAAATAAGTATAATCAAAGGTGTAAACATCAAAATTGCGTCCCACGTCATCTTCCTTTCCTCCGAGTGTTTTTCTTATTTTATCAACTTTCTACCATGTTAACAAGGAAGTTTAATGCAAGAATGTTTTTATCTTGAAATGTCACCTTAAAAGC
>CAZJUD010000181.1:0-3512 GCA_964549125.1 uncultured Caldimicrobium sp. | reverse complement strand
CTTTTCTTCTTTCAAATCTTCAAGAAACTCTTGAAAGTCTTCCTTTATTTCTTCAATATCCTTTTTCTTGCGAAGTAAAGCTTTAAGATGCTGAAGTATCTCTGAAATCTCTCTCATGGAGGAGTAAAATTATGTATATTTTAGGCATAGAAGGAGTAATTTTTTTCCAAAAAATCGACATAGCTTTTTATGGCTTTTTCAAGCTCGGTCATAGGTTTATCATAGCCTGCCTTTCGAAGTTTACTGACGTCTGCTTGGGTAAAGTACTGGTATTGGTTTTTAAGCTTTTCGGGCATTTCTATGTATTCAATCTGCGGGGGTAGCCCTAAGGCAGAAAAGATGGCAAGAACTAAGTCCTTAAAAGACCTTGCTTTTCCAGTTCCTACATTGAAAATCCCGTTAATTTCCGGATGTTCAACGAAAAAAAGCGTTGCTGATACAGCATCCTTCACATAGATAAAGTCTCTTAGCTGACCTCCGTCTGGGTAGTCAGGATGATAGGACTTGAAAAGTTTAACCCTTCCGGTTTGCTTGATCTGTTCATAAGCCTTTAAGGCTACGCTTCTCATCTCTCCTTTGTGAAATTCATACTCACCGAAGACATTGAAATACTTTAGTCCAACTATCCTATCGAGATATCCATTAGCGTATGCCCAAAGGTCAAAGAGTTGCTTTGAAAAACCGTAAGGGTTTAAGGGTTTAAGCTTAGGGATTAGCAAATGCTCATCTGAGAAACCAAGCGAACCATCCCCGTAAGTTGCCGCAGAGGAGGCATAGATGAACCTTATGCCGTGCTCAAGGGAAAATAGGGCAAGCTCTTTGGTGTAAAGAAAGTTTACTCGATAGAGATAGTTTAAATCTTTAACCGTTGTGTCTGAGCAAGCACCAAGATGAATTAAGGCTTTTACTTCAGAAAATTGTCCCTTTTGAAGGGCAGAAAGAAAGTCATCCCGTTCTAAATAGTCTAAAAACTTTACACCAAGAAGGTTTTTCCATTTCTGCGGATTATCACCTAAATGGTCCACTATGACTATCCTATCTTCCCCAAGTTCGTTTAGAGCTCTCAAAAGGTTTGTCCCGATAAACCCTGCTCCACCCGTTACAACTATCTTAGTCTTTTTCATTTTGCTCCTACCTTGTTCTTAATTACCACTAAAGGTTAAGAAAAATGTATAACATGATCCCTGTTATCAAGCACATGAATAGCACGGGGAGAATGACAGCTTTTATGAATCGCCCTTCTTCTCTTCCGCTTACGCCGATTGTTGCGGCAGCGTTAGTGATTTTAGAAGGTGTGATGGCTGAGGCTATTCCTCCTCCAACAGCATGGGCTGCATACACCCACATAAAAGCTTCAGGTCCTAAGGTTGCATTGGTAACCCCCCATTGAATCTTAGCAAAAAGAACGTTTGAAGCCGTTGTGCTTCCACCAACAAAGGTCCCTATTAAACCGATGAAGGGAACGGCAAGAGGAAAGGCACTACCCAAAGCTTTAGCCAAAGTGGTTGCAATGATGAGGTTCATGTTAACCTGTTTAAAATGCGCTGAAGGCACAAGCTTTCCGTTCACAACCTCCATCCCAGACCAGGCCATGATGAAAGCAACGGCAAAAAAGAGGGAGTAAGCAAAGAAGGGTCCCCAAATACGTGTAATCCAAAGTTTTAAGGCATTCTTAAGCTGTTCAGAGGATGGTTTAAGGATGGGTATAGAAAGGAGACTTACAACCATGATCCAAAACCAAACATTGGCGAGGATGTTTAAATCTTCCTTTTTGTCAGCAAAAACAAGTATAACCTCCAAGTCGCCTAAACAACTGGACAAAAATTTCTTTAGGCTTGGAATGTTAACGATAGCAGAAAGAATGACAAGGATGATCAAAGGAGAAAGTGATCTAAAGGTCTTAGCATCAAACTTGCTTCCCTCTTCAGCAATGTCTTTTCTCTTTTTGGTCCGATAGTAAAAATAAACAAATAGCATGGTTGCAAAACCTGAGGCTATTCCGATGACCTCAACGGGTAAGATACGAGTATAGGCAAGGATTAAAGCAGTACCTGCGAGAACAAGGCCAGACAATACACCAGGCACAAGTTCTTTTTTAAGAGCCTCTTTCCCTCCTATACTCCAAAGCATAAGAAGAGCAAAAAGAATTGAGATAAATGGCAAAAATAGGGTAATCTTTAAGGTGTAATCCCAGATGAAATGGTTTAGGTCAACTATATTAGGTGGGTTAATACCAAGGTCTACGAAGGCAACCTTTGCTGGTAAGGTAATTGGGATGGAGAAAAGGGCAAAAGACGTCAGGGGGTCATAACACAGAATGCTTATAGCTATGGCTGAGAAGGCACTAAAACCAAGAAGCCTAAAGATGGGGGGGAACATAGCTGGTGTCACCATACCAAGGGAGGTAGAGAGCGACCCGAACCCCATCCCCAAAAACAAGGTCTGTTCAACCTTGTCTTTGGCAATACCTCTAACATACTCGATCAAGGTTCTTAAGGCTGAGGTTTCTCTCATAAGGAAGATGAGGAACATCGTCCAGATGACCGCTAAGGTAATACCAAAGGCCTTGATAAAACCTACGGCAGTTGCCCCAAGGACAACTTCTAAAGGTGTTTTAAAATAGGTTGTAGCAAAAAGAACACATAACCCCCATCCTACAAAGGCTACGAAGGTTCCTGAACGATAGAAGACCACCATACCTATTAAAACCACTAAAATTGGAAGTATTGCCAGAATGAAATCCATAACTTGCCCCCCTCTTTTAAAGATTATGCACAATTATACTCAATATTTTGAAGTTAAAAAGTTCTTGCAATCGATATAAGAAATTTTAAAAAAAACTGAGGCTGTTCAAAAAATTCTTGTTCCTCTACAGTTATCCGGAGCGTCAGCGAAGGATCTCCAAGCTCTTTCAGCTACGCCTCAGAGGTCCTTCGGTTGCTCTCGCTACCTCAATATGGCAAGGTATGCTTGCAAGAATTTTGGAACTGCCTTTAAAAAACCCCTTGACTTTTTTGGTTGTCTAAGTAGATAAATGATTAAATGCTTAACCTTAGAGAAAAGTTCTTAAGTTTTTTAACTGGGAAAACAGTAGGTTTTTTGGGGGTTGACCTTGGTTCATATTCGATAAAAATCGCCGAAGTAGCTGAACATCGAGGAAAGATCGAACTAAAAAGCTTTGGTCAAGCAAGAACCTTTGAGAACACTATCATTAAGCATGAGATACTCGATAAAAATTTATTAGCAACTAATATTAAGAACTTAATCAATAACCTCAAGCCTAACACAATAAATACTATTTATAGTTTGCCTGCTTCATTAACTTTTTACGATAACTTTACTTTAACTGAAATACCTGATAATGATACATTAATTCAAAGGATAGCTGATGAATGTCCCTACAATTTTGATGAAATATCTTATTCTTACTACATACTTCCTGTTGAGAACAAATTTATTGTTTTTTATCTGTATGTTAAAAAAGAAGCATTAAATAAATTTGTAGATTTATT
>CAZJUD010000180.1:0-6567 GCA_964549125.1 uncultured Caldimicrobium sp. | reverse complement strand
CCTGAAAGACCCCCCTTCCGTCATGATAGATGGTTGATGCTTTACCGTGCATTAGCCTTTTTGCTTGTACGACCCTTCCTCCGAAGGCAGCACCGATACATTGATGTCCTAAGCAAACTCCAAGAATGGGCACTTCTCCCGCAAACTCCTTTATCACCCTAACCGAGATCCCCGCCTCCTTAGGAGAGCAGGGACCAGGGGAGATGATAATGTGAGTAGGGTCAAGCTTTTTTATTTCTTCAACGGTGATCTCATCGTTTCGATAGACAAAGATTTCTCCCCACCAAAGTTTTTTTATCATTATGCCAACGATCTGCACCAAATTGTAGGTAAAGGAATCGTAGTTATCTATCACTAAAACCCTTTTCACGCTCATACCCTCAATCAAAATAACCCGAAGAAAAGAGTTCCAAAGCCTTCTCTAAAGCCTTAGCCTTGTTTATCGTCTCCTCGTATTCCTTTTTAGGATTAGAATCGGCAACGATGCCAGCCCCAGCCTGAAGGTAGAGCCTTGCTCCCTTCTGAAAAAAGGTCCTAATAGTTATACAAAAATCCATGGTGTTGTTGAAGCCAAAGTATCCGACTGCCCCTGCGTACGGACCTCTCTCCTTTTCTTCAAGTTCGGTAATTATTTCCATTGCCCGGACCTTAGGGGCACCGCTCACCGTCCCAGCAGGAAAGCAAGCCTTAAAAAGGCTAAACATATCCTCCCCTTCCCTCAGCCTTCCCTTAACCCCTGATACTAAATGCATCACATGGGAGTAGCGTTCAACCACCATAAGGTCATAAACCTGCACCGAACCATACTCGCAAACTCGCCCAAGGTCGTTCCTCCCAAGGTCAACGAGCATGATGTGCTCCGCAAGCTCCTTCTCATCGCTCTTTAGCTCTTCCTCAAGCATAAGGTCCTCTTCCTCCGTCTTACCCCTCCTTCTTGTTCCAGCAATAGGTCTCGTCTCCACCTTCTTTCCTTCAGCCCGAACAAGTATCTCCGGGGATGAGCCGATAAGCACCTCATCCTCAAACCTTAAATAAAACATGTAAGGGGAGGGGTTAATCTTTCTCAAAGCTCGGTATAAATACAAGCCTAAGTGGGGATTTTTAAGGATTTCATCCTCAACATAAAACCTCTGAGAAAGCACAACCTGAATTACGTCCCCTCTTTCAATGTAATTTTTAGCCCTCTTTACCATTTTCTCAAAAGACCCTCTTTCCATCTCCGGAGTTAGCTTAAGAACCTTCTGCAAAGAGGGAGGACTAACCTTAGCGCTCCTAAGCCTTTCCTTTAGGGATAAAAGCTCATCCTTTGCTTTATAGTATACCCCTTCTAATTCTGCCCTTCCTTTGTCACCCCGAGCATCTCCTTCTTTGTCCCCCTGAGCAAAGCGAAGGGTCTCCCCATAAGCCCCTGCCGATCCCTCTTCTTTTGGTCCAAACTTACTTACCAAACTCCCTTCTACAAAGGCAAGGACAATCAGCTTATAAGTATGACTAAGCCTATCGTAGACTATAAGCTTTCTTGGGAGGACAAAGTATAGGTCATGAAAGCCAAGGACTTCTTCACCTCGCTTTACCCTCTTTTCAAAGAATGATACCATCTCATAGGATACATAACCGACAAGCCCAGAAAAGAACCTTGGCAAGGGCAGGTTTTCAGGGACCCGAAAGCTTTCCCAAAGCTTTTTTAATTCCAAAAAGGGGGATTCGCAGACAAACTCCCTTTTGACTTCCCCTTCAAGGCACACTTTTTTGCCCTTTGCTCGGAAAACGAGGAAAGGTGCAAAGCCTATGAAGGAATATCGAGCCCATTTTTCTGGACCTTCCATGCTTTCAAGAAGAAAAATGTGCTTCTCCTCATCGAAGACCTTGTAGAGTAGAGATATGGGCGTCTCAAGGTCAGCAGGCATCTCAATATAAAGAGGAATCAGATTGTAATTTTGAGAAAGCTTCACAAAGTCATCAAAGGAAGGACTGATGTTCATTTCCTTACTCTGTTTGGCTTTTTATTCTTTCAACCAAAAGTGGGATGTCCTCAAGGGGGAGAAGCTCTTGTGCACCTTTTCTCATATCCTTCAGACAAACCTTACTTTGAGAAAGCTCATCCTCCCCAAGGATGAGCACGTATTCTACCCCCAATTTATCGGCAGAACGAAGCTTAGCTTTTAAGCTTTTCTCCTCGTAGGAGACGATGGTCTTTATTCCCTTTGAGCGTAGCTCAGAGGAAAGCTTTAGCGCCACTTCATTAGCAGCCTCACCTAAAGGGGCAATGAAGACCAAGGTTTTATTTTCAGGAACCCTTCTTTCTTCTCCAAAAACGAGAAGAGCCCATCTTTCAACCCCAATGGCAAACCCAATCCCCGGGAGTTTAGGACCTCCAAGCTCTTCAACTAAGTAATCATACCTTCCCCCAGCGCAAACCGTATCCTGAGCAGAAAGACCTTCTGCCTTAATCTCAAATATGGTCCTCACGTAGTAATCAAGCCCCCGCACAAGATAGGGATTGTGAAAAAACTCTATGCCAAGGGAGGATAAAAGCTTGCTCAATCTTGAAAAATGCTCTTTACAAGCAGAACACCAAAACTCATTTAGCGTCTTAAGGTCCAAAACAACTTGCTTGCAGGATTCTTCCTTACAATCAAGCACCCTAAGGGGGTTCCTCTCAATCCTTTCCTGGCAGGTTTTACAAAGCTCATCCTTCTTTTCCCTTAAAGAGGATACAAGATACTCCCTATAGCTTGGTCTACAGTCCCTACACCCGAGGGAATTTATCTCAAGCCTTAAGGGATGCAGGAAAGAACCGAACTCCTTTTCAGGCTCTCTTAGGATATGCAAGGCAATGTTTATCAGCTCAGCTTCCACAAAGGGGTTTAAATCCCCGAAATACTCAACCGACACTTGATAAAACTCCCTAAGCCTTCCCTTCTGAGGTCTTTCATGACGAAACATCGGACCGATGGTATAAAAGCGAAGGGGTTTTTGCTTGGCATAGACGCTCTTTTCTATAACCATTCGGCAGATGCCAGCTGTAGCCTCAGGTCTAAGAGTTAAAGATTCTCCGTTTCTATCGAGGAAGGTATAAGTTTCCTTTTGCACGATGTCTGTAACTTCACCGATGGAACGCACGTAAAGCTCCGTTTTCTCCAAAATGGGGACCTTTACCTCTTCAAAACCGTAGAGATCAAGGATCTTCCTTGAGACCTCGCAAAGATAATGATACCTTCTAAAATCTTCAGGCAACCAATCTTTAAAACCTCGGACGGCTTGAAGCTTCATCTAACCTCTTCTCCCCATCTCCTTGGGAAGCTTATACCTCCCAAAGGCACATACACCTTTTGAAAGCCTTTAGACTGAAGAAGCCTTGCCACTTCATAAGCCCTGCGTGAGGAGTTGCAGATAAGGATCAACTCCTTGTCCTTAGGCACTTCATCCAAATGATGCCGAAACTCCTGATACAGGATGTGTTTACAATTGGGATATTTTTTTATTAAATACTCAGCTTCCTTCGGATGTCTTAGGTCTATGATTACGGTATCTGGGTCCCCTTCCTTCATCCGTCTTAGCACTTCATCCCAGTCTATCTTCTGGAATAGACCGTTTATAATATTGTCTGCAACATGGGCGGTATCGTGTATAGGGTCAAGGGCTGAGTTAAAGGGTGGGGCATAGGCAAGCTCAAGGTTTACTAAGTCTTCCACAAGAGGTTTATAAGGGAGGATGCTTGATATGGCATGAAGCCTTGCCAGAGTTCCATCCGTTGCCGGTCCCACGGCCTGAAACCCAAGAACCCTCGTTGTCTTTTTATCGTATATCAAGGCATAGTAAGCATACTTTGCGTCAGGATAAAAGTGGCTTCTTTCCGTCTGATTGTTTAAGGCATAATCTGCCGAAAAACCTTCAGACAAAGCCTGTTTTAGAGTTAAGCCCACACCCCCCACCGCAAGGTCAAAGCATTTCATAATAAAGGCACCAACCGTACCCGGGAAAGTTGCTACCCCTCCAGCAATGTTTGTTCCAATAACCCTTCCCTGCCTGTTAGCTAAGCTTCCAAGGGGCATGACTACCTTTTTTCCGGTTATTAGATGTTTAATCTCAATGCAGTCTCCTCCGGCGTAGATGTCCGGGTCTGAAGTTTGGAGCCTATCGTTGACGATTATCCCACCGGTCTTAGGGGAAACAAGGAGCCCAGCCTTTTTGGCTAACTCACTGTTTGGACGGACACCCACTGCCATTAGCACAAGGTCTGCAGGAAAGAATCCCTGCTCCGTCTCAACACCAACAACTCTTCCATCCTTCCCCTTTATCTCCTTTATCCTTGCGTTAAGAACAAGTTTTACCCCCTTTTCCCGAAGATGATTTTCCACTATTTTTGCGGTAAAATAATCTAAACTCTGAGGTAAGACCTGCGGAAAGTATTCAAGCACAGTAGTATCAAGCCCCCAGAGGTCGGAAAAAGCCTCAGCCATCTCAAGTCCGATAAAACCTGCCCCTATCACCACTACCCTTTCTACTTCGCCCTTGGCAATCCTCTCCTTTATCTCAATGGCTGCTCTCAGGCTTGAAATAGTATATACACCCTTTAAATCAACACCGGGGATGGGTAAAACTTTTGGGACGGAACCTGTAGCTATGACAAGCTTATCATAGGGAATTTCCTCTGTCTTCCCAGTTTCTAAGGACCTAATCCTTAGGAGCCTTCTTTCTCGGTCTATCTCCTCAGCAAGGGTCTTTGTAAGGACCGTAAGCCCTTTAGCAGAGGTAAAGAATTTTTCGTCTCTTACCACATGAAAGGAAGTTTCTCTTAGGGCGTTTTCTGTAGGAACATCCCCTGAGACGTAGTAAGGAATTCCGCAAGCACCATAGGATATTAGGTCATCCTTATCAATGAGAATAACCTCAGCATCTGGTCTAAGCCTTTTTACTCGGCAGGCTGCCTTTGCACCGCAAGCGTTTGCCCCAACCACAACCACCCTCATTGTTCCCTCCTCTCCAAACATCAAAATTTTAACACAAAAAAGACATTCTATCACCTTTTTTAGCGCGGGGCGACCCTCTTCGTGTCGTCAAACCCCTCTTATTGTTGTCCTAAGGAGCGTTAGCCCCTAAGGACCTTGCTGTTTCAAAATTTTACATCTCAACGAACTAAACTATAATTTAAGAAGGTATGAAAAGATTAACTATTCTTGCTCCCGGACCACTAAAACACAAATTTATCGCTGAGGGACTAAGCTATTATCAAACTTTAATAAAGCGATTTGCTACTCTTAACATAAAGCTTCCTAAATTTAAAAATAGCTACGCTGACCCTGAGAAAAGAAAAAAGGAAGAAGAAGCTTTGATATGGAAGGCTCTTGAAGAATTTCCTCCCCATAAGAGATTTGTAGTAGTGTTAGATGAGAGGGGGAAGAATTTAAAAACAGAAGAATTTGCTAAGCTTATTGAAGATAAGCTTTCCCTTGACAAGGAGCTGATCTTTGTTGTAGGTGGACCGGAAGGGCTTTCAGAGGGCTTAAAAAATAAAGGAGACTTTATCTTAAGCCTCTCCACTTTTACTTTGAATCACGAGCTTACCCTGCTTGTCCTTGCCGAAGCCCTATATAGGGCGTTAAGCCTAATTAAGGGACACCCCTACCATCGTTAGCCCTTTTTTCTTGGCAACTGATGAATATCTTCTACTTTATGGTATAACAAATAAAATTTTTCTTTTAGCTCAGAAAGTAATCCTTCTAAGACCTTAGGTTCTGTTTTAGAAAATCTCACGAACACAAAGCGAGCCTTCTTTTCATCAAAGGCTTGCCATCCCTCTCCTTCAACTGGGAAAGCCACTTCCTCCCTCCAGGTTAGGAGGCTGTAAATTGTTATACTATGCTTGATAAAGATAGAAATGAGAGAAGATAAATCCTCAACAGAGTTGATTATAAGAGCTAATTGTTCGGGGCTATGATACACCCCGGTTATTTTGACAAAGAGCTTAAAGATGTCTGTTTGAGTGATTATACCTACTACTCTCCTTTCTCTATCTATAACCGGAAGCCCAGAAATTTTATTCTCAAGCATAAGGACTGCAGCATACTCAACGGTATCGTCAGGATAAACAGTTATTGGGTCCTTAGTCATGATGTCTTTAAGCTTAAGCTCAGAGAGGAGGTAGTATTGCTCATGAAGTTCCATAATACTAACCTTTGACGGAGCAACCTCTTTTAAATCCCTGTCTGTCACTATGCCTACAAGCTTGCCTCCTGAGGTTATAGGGAGCCGTCTTATTTTATGCTCTTTAAAAACCTGAAGAGCTTTGATGATGGAAGTATTCTCATCCAAGGTGATAACATGTTCTGACATCCAATCTTTGACGAGCATAAAACAATCCTCCAGGAATATATTTTTCAAAAAACAATTATACTTTAGACAAAGTTTTAAGCAAGCGATAATTAGAGGCAGTTTGAAAAATCCTTTGGTAATGAGGTAAAATCTTGAAATGATGTTCTTTGCTTAGGTCCTGCGGGACTTTGGCCCCTGAGGATGTATGGGAGGTCTTTCGTGGCTTGCGCCCCTTAGGATGTCAAAGCATGT
>CAZJUD010000179.1:0-5861 GCA_964549125.1 uncultured Caldimicrobium sp. | reverse complement strand
TCTTTGAAGAACTGGCAAAAGCGTTGATCGAACGGAATTTAAAAAAGGCTATGGAACTTGCGCAAAATCTTTATGAAAAGGGAGTAGATATTGTTTCCTTTACTGAAAGATTAACCCACCTCTTTCGGGAGCTATTTTTGGCTAAAATATTTTCTCAAGAGGTTTTTGCGGACAAAGGTATAGATTTTCGCTTGCTTAAGGACCTTCTCTTCTTAGGAAACAAAGAGGATTTTCTCTTAATCTATCAAGGCCTGTATAAAGGGCTTGAGGCTATAAGACGTTCTACCTACCCACTATTTCAGTTTGAATTGATGATAGCTAAAATTTGCGAATACGAGAAGTTTATCTCTATTGACGCCCTTCTTGAAAAATTGCCAACTGAAGCTTTAGTTGCTTATGAGAAGGAACAGGAAAAGAGAGAAGAAAAAAGAAGGGAAGAGCCCAAACTTGAGATTAAGGATGAGACTAAATCAGAGCTAAAATCAGAGTTAAAATCAGAGTCAAAGGTAGAGCCTAAGGAGGAAGCAAAGGAAGCAAAGGAAGAAAAGAGGTGGGAGGACTTTATTGATTTTGCAGGAAAGGAGGGTCCCACATTTAGGACACTGTTAGAGGGTATCCCCAGACCAGAGGAAAGGGAGGGCAAGATGGTGTTTGTTTTTGAAGAGGATTATCCTCTCTTGACTTCGGTATATCAAGATAAGCTTAAAGACCTTGTATTAAAGTTTTTTGGGAAAGAGGTAGAGTTTCAAGTGAAGAAAAGGAGGCGAGACCCTGAAGAGGTAAAGAATAGACCAGAGGTTCAAGCCATTATGAACATCCTTTCGGCAAAAATTGCCAATATCCAACCAGCAAAAGGAGAATAAAAATGGCTTTACCAAAGGAATTGCAGAAGCTTTTTAAAGAAGTGCAGCGGATGCAGCAAAAGATTGAAGAAATGCAGAAGGAGCTTGAGACCAAGGAAGTTGAGGCTCAGGTTGGTGGGGGTATGGTAAGGGTTGTAGCCAATGGAAGGCAGGAGATAATCCGCATAGAAATAGAGAAGGAGCTTATAAACCCGGAAGAAAAGGAGATGCTTGAAGACCTAATCGTTGCAGGAGTAAACGAGGCTTTACGGAAGGCTAAAGCCATGGTAGAGGAAGAGCTCTCGAAGCTCACCGGAGGACTTCCCCTACCGCCTGGGTTTAAGCTACCGGGTTTTTAAAAATTTAGAAGGAAATGTTAACCGCCCCAAAAAACATCTATCCAAGGGTCTTAAAGAGCCTGATTGAAAAGTTAGCCAAGCTCCCCGGGCTTGGAGAGCGAAGCTCTACCAGGATCGCCTTCTATCTCCTATCAAAGCCAGAACTTTGTGAAGAGCTCTCTTTTCTTATCTCCGAGCTCCCAAAGAAGGTAAAGCTCTGCAAGAAGTGTCGCAACCTCTCAGAAGATGAGCTCTGCTCAATATGTCTTGATAGTTCTCGCAATCGGAGAACGCTTTGTATCGTTGAAAGCCCGGTGACCCTCTACACCATTGAGAGCCTTAGCCTCTTTGACGGAACCTACTTTGTGCTTCACTATCTTCTATCCCCGAGGGAAGGGATAACCTCTCACGACTTGCCTTTAGAGGAACTAAAAAACCTGATTGAGGAAAACGAAGTAGAAGAGGTTATCCTTGCTTTATCACCAACGCTATCCGGCAATGCTACTGCTGAATTTTTAAAGGAATTTCTCTCTCCCTTTAAGCTTAAGATTAGTAGGCTTGCCCTTGGCATACCCTACGGTCTTGAGATCCAGTTTGTCGACCCTTTAACCTTAAGAAAATCTATAACTGATAGGGAGGTGTTAAAAAATGGATAGAGATTTTTGTAGAAAAGCTATCCTTGGAGCCTTTGTTCAGGGTTATTTTCATAATCTTCGCGGATCCCTTCAAAGCCTAAGTCTACCTCTTCAGCGTCTTATGCTAAATCCTTCAAAATATCTAACAGAAGAGGGCTTAACCCTTTTTCAAAAAATGCTTTCAGCCCTTGATAAGCTCAATAACCAGCTTAACGTAGCCTTAGCTGACCTCACTAAGGAGGATGAGGGACCTTGGGACCTCTTTGAGGTTATGCAAAAAGAGATGCTCTTTTGGGAGGCTGATTTAAGGTTTAAGCATAAAATAAAAAAAGAAGTATTAGAAAAATCCAAAGCTATGGTAAAACTTCCTTACAACATCCTCCTTGGCATTCTCTGTTTGGTTGAGGCAGAGCTCTATCAGGCTTTGAACGAAGGAAGTGAGCTTAAGATAGTGATTTCTTCAGAGCCTAATTCCTGTGTAATATTTAGCTGGAGTGGCTCTTTGAACCTTCAAAATTTAAAAAAGATAACAGACCTTATTAGTCCATATGCTACGCTAAAAGAGGGTGAAAATTCTTTGATCCTATGCTTCAATCAGTAGATGAAACATCCTTTGACCTTGAGAAAGAAAAGCTCTTACTTTTTGGAATTTATCTAAAAGAAAGGGCAAATTTTAAGCTTTGCAAAATGCTTGAGGAAGAGGAACCAAGTCAAATCTTAAAAGGTTTTTCATACTCTGAAAAGGAGCTTTTCAGGCTTGCAAAAGAGGAATTAAAAAAATGCGAAAGACTACAGATTCAAGTTATCTATTTTAAAGAAGAAGCCTATCCGGAAATACTTAAGAACATACCCTACAAACCACCCTTTCTTTATGTCTTGGGCAAGCTTCCTCGCGATACTTCTACTTTAGCCATCGTGGGAACAAGAAAGCCAACCCCTTACGGCAAGGAAATAGTTGAACAGTTTGTGCCCGAGCTTGTGCAAAGGGGGTTAGCAACCGTCTCTGGGTTAGCAAGAGGCATTGATACCTTGGTTCACAAAGTTACTTTAAAGGAGGATGGGAAAACAGTTGCCGTCCTTGGAACAGGGCTTGACATCATCTATCCACCAGAAAATAGAGACCTTTACTCGAAGATTATCAATTTCGGTTCTGCTGTCGTGTCTGAGTTTCCCTTAGGAACTCGTCCAAGAAGAGAAAACTTTCCCCGAAGAAACAGGATTATAAGCGGACTTTCTCAGGGTGTTTTAGTCGTGGAGGCTGGAAAAAGAAGCGGCACCTTAATTACTGCAAAGTGGGCTCAGGATCAGGGGAGGGATGTTTTCGTTTGCCCAGGAAACATTTTTTCCGAGCAATCCCAGGGGACGCACTACCTCCTCAAAAACGGAGCTATCCCTGTCACCTCTCCAGAAGACATCCTCTACTACCTTGGAATAGAGTGTAAGCCCTCCGAAAAAGTAAAGGAAGATGCTACATCTTTAGAGCTTTCTTATGAGGAAAGAAAAATTTTAGAATGTTTAAGCCACTATCCAATGCATCTTGAAAATTTGCTTGCAGAGACTTGCTATGAACTTCCTCAACTTTTGTCTCTGCTAACCGAGCTTGAGCTTAAGGGGTTAATCAAGAGCCTTCCCGGGAAGTTTTATCAAAGGTGTAGCTGAGCCTTAACTAAATCTAAGGTGTTATTTACCCGAAGCTTAAGAAAGATCTTTTCAAAATAGGATTCCATGTCGGAAAAGATGTTATTTAGGACTTCTTGAGGAAGGTCCCACCAATCCCTTTTAAAGGCTCCGAAGCCCTTTTTGCGCGTTTTGTAGATAAACTGAGCTTCAGTAATCCCTGGCTTCCATTCTTGAGCAAAGTTTTCTTTAAGAAAAGCGTAAATTTTCCGTCTAAAATCTTCAGGCAAGGCTTTGTGGTCGTAAATAAAGTTCTGCAAACCCGTTGCCAAATGAACTTCAACGCACTCGTTCTCTGGGAAAAGCTCAAAGTATTCTTCAGGCAAGGTTGAAGCCCCGTGCTGAACTGCTCCTGCTAAACCAAATTCTTCTCGGGCAATGCGAGAAAGGGTTCGGAGAACGTTAAAGTCTAAGGCAACCTGAGCTATAGAGCCATCGGGTAAGACTACTCCACCGTGGCTTGTTCCTGTCTGGACGCTTATCTTTGAAAGACCAACCTCGCCTTTGAAAATTTGATTAAAGCCTTTAAGAAAGGCTCTTAGTTCCTCTGGGGTGCTGTTTTTCCCGCCGATCTCTCCGATTTCTCCACCAAGGTTTACCGTTATTCCTTTAGGCTCTATACTTCTTATGTACTCAGCAAGCTCAGCGGTTAGTTCGTAGTTTGCCCTTTGCTGTTCCATGATGTCTTCCTTTTCAAGGTCAACGAGGGTTGAGGCATCTATGTCGATGTTGTAAAACTGGGCTGATATTGCTTGCTCAATCAGGTTTATAAGAAGTTTTTTTTCAGCTTCTGGGTTAGCAAAGTAGGATTTTCTGTTTGCTTGGAAATGGTCTCCCTGAAGGAATACCGGACCAGGATAGGCTTCATCCCTTGCCCCTGCAAGCACACAGACTGCATACTCAAGAGGGCTCTGCTTAGTGTATCCCATCTCCGAGCGGGCAATCTCAAATATTACCGCCCCAACGTTTAGCCTCTTTGCCACTCTAAAGATAGTCCTTGCTAAGTCGTAGGTCAAAATCCTTAGGTTGAAGGCAGGCACCGTAAACCCAAGAAAGCCTTCGCTAATCTTCTTGTAAAGAGGATAAATAGACCTTCCTACATAGCCTTCTCTGTTTAGGCTCTCCAAAAGACTCTTTAGCTTTTCTTGCCTTAAGCTTCCGTTTTCTTCAAATACAGCTTCATACACCTTTTCTCTAAGAGTTACCATCAGATTCCCCCTAAAAGGTCTACACTTTAAACTGGTCGGTCAGCTCCTTGATCTGGTTTGCTACCTCTTTTATGGCTTCTGCTTGTCTCTTTAGCCTTTCAGAAAGTTCTTTCAAAACTTCTGCCTCTCTTTTTATCGCTTGAGCCTGCTCGTCGTTTATCATTACCTTGTCTCTAACGCTTGAAATATGCTCAAAAACTGAGTTTACAACGATAGTCTGCTCCTCAACTGCAGAAGCAATGGTTGTTGCTGCATCCTCAACATTCTTAATCAGGTTAACTATTCCTTCAACGGAAGATGACACATTGCTTGTCGCCTGCACTAAAAAGTCTATCTTTTGTTTTATCTCTTGAGTTGCAGCTTGGGTTTGCCTTGCAAGCTCTTTTACCTCGTTTGCCACGACGGCAAAGCCCTTACCAGCTTCGCCAGCCCTTGCTGCTTCAATCGAAGCATTTAGGGCAAGTAGGTTCGTCTGCTCAGCAATGCTGTTGATAAGGTTTACTACATCTTCTATTTCAAAGGATGCTGATTTTAGCTTTTCCGCAAGCTCTTTTGTTTCAAACACAGCCTGCGAGGTTTCTTTTACCATCTGACTTGAAACCTGAGCTTTCTCGCTAATTTCTCTAATAGCCTTGGTAAGCTCTTCTAAGGAGGTTGAGACCTCGTTCATGGCAGAAAGAATTTCAGCAGAGGACATGCTTATGTATTCAGCCTTTTCGGTAAACTCTGAGACAACTTCAGTTGAGCGAGATACCTCTGAGTGAAGCTCCCCCGAGATGGTAAAGAGCCTTTTTGTATTGTCGATGAGCCTTCTTACGATGTTTGCTAAACTTTCAAGGAAACTATTGAATTTACTTGCGAGGAGACCGATCTCGTCTTCTCCGTGAGAGGAAAACCTAAAGGTCAGGTCTCCACCACCTTTTGCCAGCTCATCAACCATTTTCACTGTGGTAAGAAGGTTTTGAGCGCAACCTTTAAGCTGTCTTGAGATAGTAAAAGCAATGATAAGGATGAGCGTAACGAGTAAGGCCGTTGAAATTAAGGCGGATAGCCTAAATAGGTTGATGAGGGTCTTTTGGTCTGTGCCAACTGCAATGTAACCCATAGGATTTCCTTCGTAGTCTTTTAGCTGATATTTAAAAAAATATTGAGAGCCAATGT
>CAZJUD010000178.1:0-3324 GCA_964549125.1 uncultured Caldimicrobium sp. | reverse complement strand
ACCCCTTGAATTTATATCGGAGACGAAGAAGGCTACCCAAAGCTGAGATGTTTGTTCAGATGGTTCCTTCTCTTCATAGATGGAGGGTTCGGTTTGAGGAAATAACGGATGAGAGGGAAGGGTTGGGAAAGATAACACCATGACATTTCAAATTAGGAATAAAAGATGACATTGACCTTAGTAATTGACAGGATTTACGGTTCTTTGTATATTTTAATCCATGCATTATTTCAACTATCATCTCGACGAATTATACTGCGAAGAAGTCCCAGTCAAAGAAATAGTTAATCAATTTGGGACCCCTATTTACATCTACTCGGCAAGGACAATAAGGAGGCATTTTTCGGTCTTTTCGGCAAGTTTTAAAGAAGTGAACCATCTGATCTGCTATTCCGTAAAGGCAAATTCGAACCTTGCAGTGCTTGCTCTTCTTGGGAAGGATGGAGCTGGTGCTGATGTAGTATCTGCTGGTGAATTAATAAGGGCTTTAAAGGCTGGCATACCAGCTAATAAAATCGTCTATTCAGGTGTTGGTAAAAGACCGGATGAGATCGAGTTTGCTTTAAAATCTGGCATCTTGATGTTTAACGTGGAAAGCTTAGAAGAGCTCGAATGTTTAGGAGAAATAGCCAAAAGTTTAGGGATCAAAGCCCCATTTGCTTTAAGGGTTAACCCAAACGTTGACCCTAAAACCCATCCTTACATTTCAACAGGGCTTAAGAAGAATAAATTTGGAATTCCCGAAGAAGAGGTCATCGATGCCTATCTTAAGGCTAAGAAAAATCCCTACCTTTTACCCATAGGGCTTGACGCTCATATTGGCTCACAAATAACTGAGGTATCACCCTTTGTCTCTGCCTTGAAAAGATTGAAAGAACTTTGGAAAGAACTTACAAGCCTTGGTTTTGAGCTTAGGTATCTTGACCTTGGAGGTGGGCTTGGGATTCCTTATGCCAATGAAGAGCCACCACCACCTGAAGAGTATGCTCGAGCTATCATTGAAGAAGTAAAGCCTTTAGACTGCACGCTTATTCTCGAGCCAGGAAGGGTTATCGTTGGCAACGCAGGCATCCTTGTCACCAGAGTTCTCTATCGCAAAACAAACGGAGATAAAAAATTTGTGATCGTTGATGCCGGGATGAACGACCTTATTAGACCAGCCCTCTATCAGGCGTACCACAAAATACAGCCTGTTAAACTAAACACCTCTGAGGAAGAGGTAGTGGATGTAGTTGGACCAATCTGCGAAAGCGGAGATTTTTTTGCTCGGGAGAGAAAACTGCCAAAGGTTGAAAGGGGAGACCTACTTGCCATCATGAGCGCAGGAGCTTACGGCTTTGTAATGAGTTCAAACTACAACTCCCGCTGCCGCCCAGCTGAAGTTTTAGTTGACGGAGAAACCTTCTACCTTGTCCGGAAAAGGGAAACAATCGAAGACCTCATCTCCTTAGAAACAATCCCTGATTATCTTAAATAAAACCTACCATGGGTTTAATCCCCCCTGAATTTAGCCTTGATTCCTACGATTATCCTCTGCCCGAAGAACTTATCGCTTATTATCCTCCTTCTAAAAGAGAAGAAAGTAAGCTCCTTGTCATCGACCGAAAAAATCGAGCCTTCTATTTTCATGAAAAATTTTCAGAAATTGAGAAATATTTTAGATCAGGCGATGTTCTTGTGCTGAACAAAACCAAAGTATTCCCAGCAAGGATTAAGGCAAAGAAGCCAACTGGCGGTGCGGTTGAGATACTTCTGTTAAACAAACCTCGCGGCTCTATTTTTCAAACGGAAGCCTTAATCAAAGGAAAAAGGATTAAACCTGGGACCAATTTTGTATCGGAAGGTGGGACGATACTTTTTATAGTGTTAGAGAAAAGAGAGGATGGAAAGTACTTTTTAGAAATGAGAAGCGAAACTGGGGGAGACCTTGAAGAATTGATAAAAAGGGAAGGCAAAGCCCCTCTTCCACCTTATATTAAGCGTGAGCCAGAGCAATTTGACTTGCTTCGCTATCAGACGGTTTTTGCGGAAGAAGAAGGCTCAGTTGCTGCGCCAACTGCAGGTTTTCACTTTACTGAGGAGCTTCTAAATCGTCTTTCTCAATCTGGAGTAAAGGTCAAATTTATTACTTTACATGTTGGGTATGGTACTTTTAAACCTATCAAAACCAAAGATATAAGAAAGCACCGTCTTGACCCAGAATACATTAAGGTTCCGTCTGATGTAGTTGAGGAGGTCCGCTTAGCTTTATCTGAAGGAAGAAGGATTATTGCCTGCGGGACAACATCAGTTAGAGCCCTTGAATTTGTAGCAGAAAAGGGACTTTTATCCTATGAAGGCTTGTGCGACCTTTACATCTACCCAGGGTATAACTTTAAAGTTGTTTCAGCCATGATAACCAACTTTCATCTACCAAAATCTTCCCTCCTTCTTTTAGTCTGCGCCTTTGCTGGGAGAGATTTGATATTTAAAGCCTACGAGGAGGCAATAAAAAGAAAATACAGGTTTTATTCCTACGGCGACGCAACTTTTATTATTTAAAATTTGGGTTAGGATGTAAAAGCTTGAAATGGAGCTCTTTGCCGAGGTCCTGCGGGTCTTACATCCTTTAGGATGACGCAAAGAGGTATCACCCTAAGGCCCTTTATTCACATCACTCTGAACGAAGCCGAATGGTCTTCTCTGATGCCCTTTGACTACGTATTAGGACGCCATGAAGATAAACTTCAACAAAAAACCGAGGATTCCTAAAAGATTGATAATCACGATTATAAACAATCTGTCTAAGCGTCTGTTAATCTCCGTGCTAAGTTCATCAATCCTTCTATTCGTTTCATCAATTCTTTTGTTTGTTTCATCAATTCTTTTGTGGAGGAAGGTGATTTCAGATTTGATTTCTCTGATGTCGGAATGGATAAGGTCGAGTTCTCGAAAGATTAGGGCAAAAGGGTCTGCCTTGTAAACTATTTCGTGCTGAGTTCCTTCAGGTTGTGCCTTCATTTTATTTTTAATCTAACAATTTTTTTATTAGAGTCAAGATTTAAGAAAAGGCAATAGCCCGAAGCGGTTCTTTCGCGTCTCCCTGAGGCCGCAAGGCCAAAGGGCCTCCGAGGTCCTTCGGTCGCTAACGCTCCCTTTGAGATCCTTCGCTTCGCTCAGGATGACCCCCACACGTCACCCTGAGGCCGCTTTTTTTGTCACCCTGAGGCCCCTTTTTTTTGTCACTCTGAGGCCCCCTTTTTTTGTCACCCTGAGGCCGTAAGGCCGAAGGGTCTCCGCGGTCCTTCCGTCCCGGCTGTTACTTCAAGATGGTAAGGCTTGTTG
>CAZJUD010000177.1:0-6760 GCA_964549125.1 uncultured Caldimicrobium sp. | reverse complement strand
GTGGCAACGAAGATGTTTGAAACTTTGGCTAAGCATGGGATAAACATCATGATGATCTCTACTTCGGAGATTAAGATTTCCTGCGTCATCGATGAAAAGTTTACTGAGCTTGCGGTAAGAGCCCTTCATGAAGCCTTTCAGCTTGAAGGGGAGGTGAAAGAGGAAAAATGAGAAGGGTAGAAATCTATGACACCACCTTAAGGGATGGAGCCCAGGCTGAGGAGGTAAATTTTTCTGTTGAAGATAAGGTCCGCATTACTCTAAAGCTTGACGAATTTAAGGTCGACTACATTGAGGGAGGATGGCCAGGGTCAAACCCAAAGGATTTCCAATTCTTTAAAGAGATTGCCAATTATCAGCTAAAGCATTCCAAGGTTATTGCTTTTGGGAGCACCCATCATCCAAAGAAGGACCCAGAGAGGGATGAGATCTTTCAGAGTTTACTCCATGTTCGAGCTGACGGCGTAACCATCTTTGGTAAAACCTGGACTATCCATGTAAAATCAGCCTTAAACACCACCCTTGAGCACAACCTCGAGATCATCTCAAACTCGGTGCGCTACCTTAAGGATAGGGTGCCGATCGTCTTCTACGATGCTGAGCATTTTTTTGACGGGTTTAAAGAGGACCCTGAGTATGCTCTTGAGACGATAAAGAGGGCTTGGCAGGCTGGGGCTGATTGCATCATCCTTTGCGATACAAACGGTGGCACTTTGCCCCATGAGGTAGCAGAGATCATAAACCGAGTAAAGGAGGTTCTTGGGGAAGACTTTCCCTTTGGGATACATGCCCACAACGATAGCGAGTGTGCGGTAGCAAACTCATTGACGGCGGTTTTACTTGGGGCAAAACAGGTTCAAGGGACGATAAACGGAATTGGCGAGCGCTGCGGGAACGCAAACCTCTGTTCCATCATCCCAAACCTCATCCTAAAGATGGGTTATGAAACCTCATCCAAAGATGTTTTGCATAAGCTCACGGAGGTTTCGCGCTTTGTGTTTGAGATAGCCAATCTTCCTCATCCTTCAAGGCTTCCATATGTGGGTAGGTCAGCCTTTGCCCATAAGGGAGGAGTTCATGTGTCAGCGGTGCTTAAGCATCCACGGACCTATGAACACATTGACCCATCGCTCGTTGGAAATGAAAGAAGGGTCCTTGTGAGCGACCTCTCAGGAAAAAGCAACATCATCTACAAGGCAAGGGAGTTTGGGATTGAGCTTGAGCCAGAAAATCCTCTTGTCGGGAAGATCGTTGAGGAGATCAAAAAGCTTGAAGCTGAGGGATTTGAGTTTGAGGCAGCTGAAGCCTCACTTGAGCTTTTAATCTACAAGCTTCTTGGCGAACCCAAACAATACTTTGAGCTCCTTAGCTATCGGGTCATAGATAGCCATTTTAACAAAACAGGACAAGCAGAGGCTACGGTCATAGTGCGAGTTCCACCTGGAGTGGGAGAGGTTGAGCACACTGCCTCCCTTGGAAACGGTCCAGTAAATGCCCTTGACAATGCCTTAAGGAAAGCCCTCGTAAGGTTCTACCCTCAGATAAAGGAGATGGAGCTTGAAGATTACAAGGTTAGGGTTCTGCCGGGGCTACCGGGCACATCTTCAAAGGTCCGGGTCTTCATCCTTTCAAAGAGTAAGGATAAAAAATGGGGGACCGTTGGCGTCTCAACGGACATCCTTGAGGCAAGCTGTCAAGCCCTGGTTGATTCCTACACCTATAAACTTTTCTTAGACAAAAAGAAAAAGGGGATGTAGGCATGGAACCTATAAGGATTTCCTTTGCTGGCAAAGGTGGAACTGGAAAAAGCACGCTTTCAGCACTTCTTGTCAACTACTTGGTTGATAAGGGGCTAAAACCTATTCTTGCCGTTGATGCCGACCCAAACGCAAACCTTAACGAGCTCTTGGGAGAGGAGGTGCACATCACCCTTGGCGAGATAAAGGAGGAGCTAAGAAAGAACGTTCCAGACTCTATGGCTAGGTATGACTATGTAGAGATGAGGCTTCATCAGGCGATAATAGAAGGGAACGGCTATGACTTAATCGTTATGGGTCAGCCTGAGGGTCCGGGCTGTTACTGCGCTGCCCATTCTTTCCTTTCTCAAGCCATCGAGAAGCTTATGAAATCCTACCGCTATTTAGTAATAGACAACGAAGCAGGTATGGAGCATCTCTCTCGCTTAAACCTTCTTGAGATGGAGCACCTTATCGTCGTCTCAGACGCGAGCATGAGAGGAATTATGACCGCAGGAAGGATCGCCGACCTTCTTAAGACCTTGCAGGTAAAGGTAGAAAACCTTTGGTTTATCGTCAACCGCTCTCCCATACCTGTTCCTGAAGAGCTCTCCTCCTATGCTAAGGAAGTTTGCGAAAAACATGGGCTTAATCTTTTAGCCTTTTTACCAGAAGACCCGATGGTCTTGAAGTATGAGGTCTCAAGAACACCCGTTTTTTCCTGGCAAAACTCCCTTCTTAAAGAAAAAGCCTACGAAACCTGGGAAAGATTAAATTTAAAATGACCTTAAGAATCTATAACAGCCTCACCCGCAAAGTAGAAGAGTTTATACCCTTAAACCCACCAAAGGTGACGATGTATGTCTGCGGTATAACCGCTTATGATTCCAGCCACCTTGGGCATGCTCGATCGGCTGTGATCTTTGATGTGCTCTATCGCCTTCTCCTTTACCTTGGCTATGAAGTTATCTATGTTCGAAACATCACCGACATCGACGACAAGATCATAAACCGGGCAAACAGGGAAGGCATCTTTTGGAAGAACTTGACAGAAAAATACACTAAAGAATACCAAGAGGAGTTAAGGGAGCTTAAGGTTCTTTCCCCTACCTTTGAACCCAAAGCAAGCGACCATATTCCGGAGATGATCTCTCTCATAGAGCGCCTCATAGAGCTTGGCTATGCTTATGTGAGCGAGGGAGATGTTTACTTTGCGGTAGAAAAATTTCCCTCCTACGGGAAGCTTTCTGGTAGAAAGCTTGATGACCTTATTGCTGGGGTTAGGATTGACCCTTCTGAAAAGAAGAGGCATCCACTTGACTTTGCCCTTTGGAAGTCGGCAAAGCCTGGCGAGCCCTTCTGGCAAAGTCCCTGGGGACCGGGTAGACCCGGATGGCACATTGAATGTTCAGCCATGAGCATGAAGTACCTTGGAGAAACAATTGACATTCACGGTGGGGGAATTGACCTAAAATTCCCCCATCATGAAAACGAGATAGCTCAGAGCGAAGCGGCAACAGGAAAACCCTTTGTCCGCTACTTTATCCATCATGGCCTGATCACCGTAAACGGAGAAAAGATGAGTAAAAGCCTTGGCAACTTTATTACCACCCGTTTTCTCCTTCAAAACTATCATCCTGAAGTAATAAGAGCCTTTCTTCTTTCGCAACACTACTCTTCACCCCTTGATTACAGCGAAAAGGCTCTAAAGGACGTGGAAAAAGCTCTATATCATTTATACGAAACCTTTTATCTGGTTCTAAGGCTTAACGCAAATAAAGAAGGAGAGAGCTCAAAGAAATTTTTGGAGCTAAAAGAACACTTTGAAAGATTTAAGCAAAACTTCCTCTCAGCGTTCCTAAACGACCTTAATACCGCCTTAGCCCTTGGACACCTCTACTCCTTAGAATCAAAGCTTTACGAGTTTGTAACCAAGTCAAGCCAAAATTTGGTCCAAAAGGACTTGTTTGAGCTTAGAGAAATAATAAAGGAGCTAAAGGAGCTTGTGGGAAGCCTTCTTGGTCTTGCTGAAGAGGACCCGATAGAGTTCTTTAAAAAGGAGAGGGAAAGAAAACTTAGCCTTCAGGGTGTTTCCGCTAAGCAAGTTGAAGAGCTAATTCAAAAGAGGTATTTAGCAAGAAAGGAAAAAAACTTTGCCCTTGCAGACAGCATCAGAGAGGAGCTTAAGTCTTACGGAGTTGTGCTAAAAGACTTTAAGGATGAAACCTTCTGGTATGTAGAATGACCTGGTTTGATTTTATTAGTCTTTCTGTGCTTATCTACTTTGTCATTCGAGGTTTTTTTCGTGGACTCTTACGATCCCTTTTTCCACTTGTCGGAATGGTTGTTGCATTCCTTTATTCTGGATGGTTTGCTCTAAAGCTTCAAGGGTTTGTGGCTAAGGTCGTATCCCATCCCAAGGCTCAATTCTTTTTTAGCCTCCTTTTAGCCTTCTTTATCATCTATTTCACCTTTGTGTTAGCTGGTTTTTTCCTCTTTGCCATGCTAAAGAGCCTTAATCTCAGCGTCGCTGATAGGATCCTTGGGGCTCTTCTTGGCTTTGTGAAAGGAACATTGCTTATCACCTTTTTGTATCTTTTATTCCTTATCTCTATGCCCCAAGAAAAGGCAACCTTTGAGCGGTCCTCAACCTATCCCTTGGTGAGCAGGACGCTTAACACGCTTAAGAGTTTCTTACCCAAAGACTTTGTAGTGTTTATTCAGAAGACGAGGAAGCTCTATGAGCTTCCTCGGGAGTTTCAACCTAATCTAAAGTAAACCTTTAACAGAGAAGATGGCTTCCTCAGCTGGCAGCAACGCCCTCCTTAACGCATGAGCAACTGCCTTGAAAAGGCTTTCAGCGATGTGATGCGAATTTTTTCCGTAAAGATTCCTAAGATGAAGAGTAAACATTCCGTTTAGGGTAAAGGCTCTGAAGAATTCTTCTATCAACTCGGCATCAAAGTTCCCAATAGAAAATACAGGGAAACTGGCATGATAATAAAAATAGGGACGGCGAACAAGGTCAACAACAGCTTGGCTTAGGGCATCATCCATGGGTATTGTTGCCTCCCCAAAACGTGAAATTCCCTTTCTATCTTCCAAGGCTTCATCCAAGGCTAAACCAAGAACAATGCCCACATCCTCTACAGTATGGTGATAGTCCACCTCAAGGTCCCCTTCAGCTTTAAGCTCAAAGAGTATGCCAGAGTGAAGACTAAAAGTTTCGAGCATGTGGTCAAAAAAGCCTATCCCTGTTTGAACGCGGGTCTCTTCAAGGTATTCTCCCCTAAGGTCAAAGGTAAGCTCAATGCGAGTTTCCTTAGTTTCTCTAAACTTTGAGATTAGTCCCATGATTTACCCTTAAGAAAGCTTAAACCTATCTGCTACCTCTTTTAGTTTTTTTATGACTTCTTCTAAAGTGTTAGCTATTTCGCTATTTTCTGAAGCTAAGGTCTTTAGCTTTTCAACAGCCTGGACAAGTTCATCCATGGTTTGACTAATCTCCGAGGTTGACCTTGAGCTCTCTTGCAGGTAGGTATTCATCTCTCCGATGGTGATCGTCTGCTCTTCCGTTGCGCTTGCTATGACGTTTGCCGCATCGTTTATCTGGGTTACGCTCTCTTTTATGCCTTCAATGGCAGTGATGGTTTCTCTTACGTTTTCTTGGATGGTTTTTATCATGTCTTCAATGGTTTTGGTAGCCTGTTGGGTCTGCCTTGCAAGCTCTTTTACCTCGTTTGCCACAACAGCAAAGCCCTTCCCCGCTTCACCTGCCCTTGCCGCCTCAATCGAAGCATTAAGGGCTAAGAGATTTGTTGCCTCGGCGATGTTGTTGATAAGAGTAATGATTTCTCCGATTTTTTGGCTATTCTCAAGGAGCTTTTCCACTATTCCATGAGCAATCTCTGTCCTATCCTTAGCTTCCTTTGTCATGTCTGTTGTCTTAAGAACGCTTTTTGTAATCTCCTGAATGGCAAGGTTCATCTGTTCAAAGGAGTGGGCTACCTCAGAAAGGCTCGTGTTTATCTCTACGATCTTCTGGTTCACCACCTCAGTAACTGTAGCTAAGTTGACGGCTTGAAGGTCAACATCCTGAGATTTCTGCTGAAGATTTGCGCTGATTGGTAAAACATTTTTGATGGCTTCAACAAGCCTTTGAATGATCTCGACTATCCCACCCCTCATCTTCTCAAGAGTAGAGATGAGCCTTCCTATCTCATCCTCTTTATTGTAGCTAAAACTAACGGAAAGGTTTCCTTGAGCCAGCTCCTCTGCGACTTCCATCACTTTGCTTAAGGGTTTTTGCAGGTTTTCCTTCATGAAACGATGGATAACAAAGCCTGCGATTAAGATCAAAGTAAGGGTAATAAGGGCTGAGATGCCTAAAACCAAATAAAGCCTGTTTAGATGCGTGTCAAGGAAATAAATAATCTCGAAGGCTCCGTGAATTTCTCCAGCTTTCCAGCCCTCCATCTGACCGCCTGTTAGGTCCTTACCCTCTTTGTTTCCCCAAAGCTCGTAAGACTTAGCTGGGTCGCCATGGCAAATAAGGCAGTCTTCGGTCAGGATAACAGGACGAAAGACTCTAACAGCCCTTCTCTCCTTTCCTGATGTTGGGTCTTTATACTTTCCTTCAACCACATAGGTCCCCTTAATCTTTCCCTCCTGATACATTTTCAACACTACCTTTTCAACTTCATCAGGGGTGTTGGCTGGGTTTCGCGGATACTCCTTGGGCGCTCTAAAGAGATACCCTCCCTCTTTTTCCCCCAACTTTAGAGTAACCATTGACTGAACAACGGGCACGATGTTTAAAAACTCGGAAACTACTTTTTTGTACTCTGCTTCGTCTCCTCTTGCCTTAGCAGAAATAGCTCTTTCTTTAAGCTGAGCCATAAAGTCTTTAAAGACGGCGGCTTCATGAATCCTTCCAAAGTTTTTCCTTATGTTTTCACCTTGGATGAGTAGCCCTTCAGCCCCGATTATCAGGGTCTTCTTAAATTGAAAGTAGGTGTTGTAGC
>CAZJUD010000176.1:0-3080 GCA_964549125.1 uncultured Caldimicrobium sp. | reverse complement strand
AACCCCCAAAAACTTTTCAAATAAAAATATTACTTTACAACTTGCTGTTTATCAAGTAATGAAGAATAGCTTGTTGTTAGTATGTTAGAAGCGTTTTTGAGTTAATCTTCTAAACTTTTAACTACGCAAAAACTAAGCTCTATCATTAAAATTTAAGACTACCTAAGCTTTAGCATAGGGAGTCGGTTCTGAAAGAACCTTGACCAACTTCTCGTTGATGTATGAACTTAAGCTCTCCAAAATCTTACCCCTTAAGTCCCTTGGTTTTTGATTAAAAAGTGCTCCTAAAGACTCCTCAAGGTTTTTTCCTGCCTTTTCAGCTCGTTCAATGAGCTCCGAGCTTTTGCTCGGTCTAATAGCCTCTGTCCTAACAAAAAAGTTAACAAGGCGAACAAACCTCCTCTTCTCAGTCTCGCTTACCTCCTTCTTTTCCTCAAAAGCCTCTTCAAAGGTTAGGCAAAGCCTTTTTAACTCGTCAAGGAGGGGAATTTGAATTTGCTTCTGCACAATCTCTTCCAAAAGATGAAATTCATATGATAGCTGGTCATACCTTGAGTTAGAAAAATCACGATGAAGAACCATCTCCCTAAACCAATAAGAGAACTCTTTCCGCAAAAGGTCAACAAGGTGCATAAAATCAAACCGCTCCTTAAGGGACGCTATGAGCTCCTCCAGGGGCTCAAGCTTGTATAGAAGAGGTCTTTGAAAGATGTGAAGGAGAGCTATACCAAAGATGAGAGGCTTAAAGTTGACCCTCTTATCTCCAAGGATTATGATCTCATCAGCTTCGTAATCCCTTTCGTAATCCTTTAAAATCTTTTCTAACCAGCTTAGGGTATAGAGTTCCACGCTTCCCTCAAGCTTTTTCTTAGCATGCTAACCGTTGGGACCTTAACGAGCATACCCTGCTCATCTAAAAAGAACCTTCAACTAAATCCACCCATCTCAAGGGGCTGAAAGGTCTCTCCGTTTATGATTATCGTTGGAGACCCCCTAAATCCCCTTTTCTCAGCATCAACTGGGTCTAAAACCTCAATCGTTAACTCAGCTGGAATACCTTCCATCTCAAGGGCTTCCTTTAAGTTATTTTCAACCATTTCCTTTGTTGGACAGTTTGGGGCAAAATAGACTTCTACTTTTAGCCTTTTATCCTTCATGAAGCACCTCCTTTAGGGCTTCAGATACTTTTTCTCTTAAGCTTTCTTCATCAATTTGCTCAAGAAGCGTTCCTTGAGCAAGCTCAGGTCTTCCCCCACCTTTAATAGCAATCTTCTTTGAGAGGGAAAGAAAAACATCCTTTGCAGGAACCTTTGAACTAAGGTCTTTGGTTACCATGCAGATGGCTGGCGCTTGCCCATCCTTCTTAGAGGCTAAAAAGATAACCCCTGAACCAAGCTTTTGCTTTATAAAGTCTCCACACTCCCTAAGCTCTTCCATCTTTTCAACAGGCAGATAGCCTACAAAGAGGGAGATACCCCCAACCTTTACCACAGAAGAAAGCTTCCTTGCTAACTCATCCCTTAAGTTTCCTCCCTTCCATCTCTTTAGCTCCGCCTTAAGCTCCTCCATCTCCTTCAGTAGTTGCTCAACCCTCCTTTCCAAGTCCTGAGGCGTTGTCTTAAGAAGCGTTGCCAATCTTTCAAACCTATCTTCAAGGTCTCTTACATACTGGTAAGCAAGGTCCCCGCAGATAGCGGTTATCCTTCTAACTCCGCTTGCCACGGCCCCTTCGCTAATGACCTTGAAAAAACCGATATCGCCGGTTCTTCTAACATGTGTTCCACCGCAGAACTCGCAAGAAACATCATCAATTTTTACAACTCTCACGATGTCGCCATACTTTTCCTCAAAAAAGGCAAGGGCTCCTAACTTTTCTGCCTCTTCACGGGATAACCATTTAGTCTCAACTTCATAGTTTTCAAGGATCCAGCCGTTAACCAGGTCCTCAACCTTCTTTAGTTCTTCAGGTTTTAGGGCTGAAAAGTGGGTAAAGTCAAAACGAAGCCTCCCCTCTTCAACCAAGGAACCATACTGTCTTACATGAGTCCCAAGGACCTGCCTTAGAGCAGCGTGCAAAAGATGAGTTGCTGTATGATGCCTCATGATGCGTCTTCTTCTTTCTACATCTACCCTAAGCTCAACCTCATCGCCTACTTCAAACCTTCCTTCAAGGACTTTTATCCTGTGAAGGATTAGCTCAGATGCCTTCTGAGTATCCACAACCTGAGCCTTCCCTTTTTCTCCTACTACAAGTCCAACATCAGCAACCTGGCCGCCACCTTCAGGATAAAAAGGAGTTCTGTCTACAACCAGGATATCATCTATTAAGGCAAGGACCTTAGCTTTTGTGGAAAATTCTTCGTAACCAACAAACTGCGTCTTTGCTCCTTGAGAAATAAGCTCTTTTACAGCAGGGGGTAAGGTCTCTAAGGCGCCCTTCCAGGTTTGCCTGCTCCTTTCCCTTGCCTCTTCTCTAAGTCTTTCAAAGCCTTCAAGGTCCAATTTAAACCCAAGAGGTAGCACATAATCTCGCACCAGGTCATAAGGGAAACCATAGGTATCGTATAGCTTAAAAAGTAGCTCAGCAGGTATGGTCTTTTCTCCCTTCTCTTTCAATCTTTCAACCTCTGAGGCTAAGACTTCAAGCCCGGTGCTCAGGGTCTCTAAAAAGCGTTCTTCTTCATGCCTTAGCACCTTCTCAATCAAAGGGGCATTTTCCTTGATTTCAGGATAGATGTCTCCATACTCTTCTATAAGAGGAGGCATGAGTTTGTAAAGAAAGGGTTCGTTTAGACCAAGAAGCTTCCCAAAGCGTTCGGCTCTACGGATAATTCTCCGCAGGACGTAGCCTCGACCCTCGTTTGAGGGGATAATACCTTCTGCTATGATGAAGGCTGATGCCCTAAAGTGGTCTGCGATCACTCGGAAGGCAACCTCAGTATCTTTGCTTTCTTTGTATCCTCGCCCAGAGAGCTCAGAAATCTTTTGCATAAGCCCGGCAAAAAGGTCGGTGTCAAAGTTTGTGGAAACACCCTGGGCGACAGCAGTTATCCTTTCAAGCCCCATTCCAGTATCTATGC
>CAZJUD010000175.1:0-18642 GCA_964549125.1 uncultured Caldimicrobium sp. | reverse complement strand
GTGGGCTTAATCCATCCATCCTGCGATTTCATCTTCAACGTTGCCATAAGAACGGTCTATCTTCAAAGACAAGAGAAAGACTACACTGGTGAGCTTGGAATAGGCTCTGGAATAGTCTGGGACAGTGAGGAAGATGCCGAGTATGAAGAAACTTGGCTTAAGGCTAAATTTTTAACCAATCCTATTCCCCATTTTTACCTCATCGAAACCTTTACTATCCCTTCCGATGAAGAAACCCTAAGACTCCATTTTGAAAGGGTTCGAAACTCAGTTTTCTACTTCAACTTTCCTTTTAAGTTCAAAGATTTT
The DNA here is from genome assembly GCA_964549125.1 of uncultured Caldimicrobium sp. GTDB lineage: Bacteria > Desulfobacterota > Thermodesulfobacteria > Thermodesulfobacteriales > Thermodesulfobacteriaceae > WYEG01. Next base: position 18,333 of record CAZJUD010000175.1, on the reverse strand, counting down.
TCTGATTTCTTGGATTTTTTAGAAAAGAAAAGCGGTCTCTCACCTTTACATCCCGGAAGTGAGAAAAAAAGGGTTAGGCTTATCTTTAGACCAGAAGGTAGCATATCTCTTAAGGTTTATCACTTTGAACCCTGGGGAGAACCTATCCGAGTTGCTTTTAAAAGAAGAAAGACCCCGACAAACCTTTTTCATTTTCATAAAACAAGCTTGCGGGAGGAGTATGATAAAGAGAAAAGGTGGGCTTTAGAGCATGGGTTTACTGAGGTCATCTTTTACAACGATGAAGGAGAAATCCTTGAGGGGACAATCTCAAATTTTTTTGCCGAAAGGGGGGGAACTTTTTACACCCCACCTTTAGAGCTTGGGATCCTTCCCGGGGTTCTTAGAAAGAAACTAATAGATTCCAAGCTTTCTAAGGAATGGAAAATTAAGCTTTCTCACTTAAAAGAATTTGATTCTCTTTACATTGGAAACTCTTCCCGAGGACTTGGTAAAATTAAAGAGTGGGTTATATTTTAAAATTTAACCTCCCTGACCGAGGGGTTTCTTTAAAAAAGTTTGCAGGAGGTAGGCATGAGCGGAAAAACTTATAAGATTGCTGTCATCCCTGGTGATGGAACAGGTCCAGAGGTGATCAGGGAAGGGGTAAAAGTTTTGCAAGCAGTGGGAGAACGTTTTAACATCAACTTTCAGTTTAACTACTTTGATTGGGGAGGGGAGAGGTATCTTAGGACTGGGGAGACCATACCTGAGGGGGGAATTGAGGAGCTCAAAAAACACGATGCCATCTATCTTGGAGCCATCGGGCATCCTGATGTTAAGCCAGGTATCCTCGAAAAGGAAATACTTCTTCGCATCCGTTTTGAGCTTGACCAATATGTAAACCTTAGACCTGTTAAGCTTTACCCAGGAGTCTGGACACCCATCAAAGATAAGGGACCTGAGGATATAGACTTTGTGGTGGTAAGGGAAAACACCGAGGGTCTTTATGCAGGAGGTGGCGGATTTCTGAGAAAAGGCACCCCTCATGAAGTTGCCATCCAAGAGTCTATCAACACAAGGTTTGGCGTTGAACGCTGTATTAGGTTTGCCTTTGAATACTGTAGAAAAAGAAATAAAAAGAAAAAGGTTACTTTAGTTGGGAAAACCAATGTTCTTACTTATGCTTGGGACCTTTGGTGGAGGGTATTCCAGGAGGTAGGAGAAGAATATCCGGACATTGAGAAGGATTACGCCCATGTTGACGCAACCTGTATGTGGTTTGTCAAGAACCCTGAATGGTTTGACGTCATCGTCACCGACAACATGTTTGGCGACATCATCACCGACCTTGGGGCGATAATCCAAGGGGGGATGGGCATTGCAGCAGGCGGGAACATCAACCCTCAAGGGGTTTCTATGTTTGAGCCCATCGGAGGCTCAGCACCAAAGTATACTGGCAAGAACGTTATCAATCCTTTGGCTGCCATCTGCGCAGGGATGATGATGTTAGAATGGCTCGGAGAAAAGGAAGCGGCAGAGGCCATTGAAAAAGCCGTGATCAAGGTCTGTCGCGACCATCTGAAGAGCCTATCAGCCGGTAAGATGGGCTACACCACCCAAGAGGTGGGAGACCTCGTTGCTAAGTATGCTAAGGAAGGAGTTGAGCTTTAAGCTCAAGGGATGTGCGCATGAAGCTTAGCATCATCGGAGCCGGGGCTGTTGGGACAAGTTGTGCCCAATGGGCGGTTGTTAAAGAGGTTGCCCAAGAAGTAGTCCTCATAGACATCGTCCCGGGGCTTGCTAAAGGGAAGGCTTTAGACCTTTCCCAGAGCCTTCCCCTTCTTTCCCGGTCCATAAAGGTAGAAGGAACGGAAGACTTTTCAGCCCTTTCAGGTAGCGATGTAGTGATCATCACTGCTGGAAAACCAAGAACCCCTGGAATGACAAGGGAAGAGCTCTTAAAGATAAACGCAGAGATTGTAAGGTCCTGTGCAGAGAAGGTCAAACAATATGCCCCGGATAGCATTATCATCGTTGTCTCAAACCCACTTGATGCTATGGTCTATTTAGCTTACAAGGTAACTGGTTTCCCAAGGGAAAGGGTTATGGGGATGGCTGGGGTTCTTGATTCTGCTCGTTATAGATACTTTATTGCCGAAGCCTTAGGAGTAAGCCCTGCCGATGTTTCCGCCCTTGTGCTTGGCATCCATGGCGACCATATGGTGCCCCTTGTGCGGCTTGCTAATGTGGCTGGGGTGCCCATACATCAGCTTCTTCCTCAAGAGAAAATTGAAGAAATAGTGAAAAGGACAAAGTATGGAGGAGGGGAGATTGTAAGCCTTCTCAAGACAGGGAGCGCCTTCATCACCCCAGGGTTAGCCACGATAGAGATGGCAGAATCCATCCTTAAGGATGCAAAAAGGGTGTTGACTTGCTCAGTCCTACTCCAAGGTGAATACGGCATCTCTGGCGTATTCCTTGGTGTTCCTGTTGTCCTTGGAAGGAAGGGAGTAGAAAGGATTATTGAGTTTGAACTATTACCCGAAGAAAGAGAAGCTCTATTAGCTGGAGCCAAGGTCTGCGAAACCCTAATCTCTCAACTTGAATTTTAGAAATTTTAATAAAATCTTTGCCAAAAGACTATTTGGAGCAAAAAATCTCAGCAACCAAATCATGAAAAACCGGACGAAAATCTCGTATGGCATCGTTATTCCGATCAGGATGAACCCGATTTGTAAGCAAAACAACGATTAGCTCCTTCTCTGGGTCAACAACAAAGGAAGTGCCGGTAAAGCCAAGATGCCCAAAGGCTTTGGTGCTGAATCTATCTCCAAAGGCAGACTTACCATTCCTTGATACCCTCATAAAACCAAGGCTATACTCACTTACTCTATCCTCAAACTCAGCAAAGGTTTTAACAACCTCTTGGGAAAAAGAACCGCATCCCTTGTAGGAAAGTAGAAGCGCTTCTAAGAGGTCAAGGACGCCGTAGACGTTTCCAAAGAGACCGGCAACCGCTGAAACTCCACCCAAAGCTCGAGTGTTTTCATCTTCAACCACACCACGAAGCAAAATCCTCTCCTCCTCAGAATAAGAAGTTGGGGCGATGTCTTCCACATCAACCCCCTTTTCAATAGGCTTATACATAAGCCTTGCCCTTCTTGAAAAGGAAACCTTAGACTTTGCCTCCTCAAAAAGGCTTTCAAAATCTTTACCAAACATCCTTTCTAAAAGGTAGGTCAGCAAAAAATATCCAAGGTCTGAATAGGCTGACGATGCTCCCGGGTTATAGGCTAACTCTTCCTTTAAGATAAGTTCAACTGCCCTCTCAATCATTAAGGGTTTTTGTTTGTATAACGGAAGCCAAGGCTTAAACCCTGCAGTATGGTTTAGAAGGCGAAAGAAAGGGACATCTAAAGGCAGGTAGTCTTTGATAGAGGAAAAAAGCTCTACGGGTTTTCCTTCAGAGAGCTTATGAATAAGTATCAGGGCTCCGGCAAGGGGCTTAGTGAGAGAGGCAAGGTCATAAACATGGTAGTCTTCAACGGGTTCAACAAAGGGCGTTAAGGAGAGGTATCCGCAGGCAACGATATACCTTTTACCAGCTTGGGATACACCGCAGACTGCCGACGGAAAGACCCCCTTATTAACCCCCTCCTTAAGGAGCTGAAATATTCTGCTTATCCTGTTTTTGGTCATTTTCCGTCCTCTTTCCTAAGGACCGCTTAAGCATTTGAACAAGGGAAAAACTTAGACCAAAAAGCACCCCAAGGACAAAGCTCACAATGATAACCAAAGCTAAAGGTATGTTTTCTAAACTAACACCTGGTAGCAAATGAACCGTTACCTTTGGCTCAACGTTAAAGACAACAAAAAACACAACTAAAAGCAAAAGGATTATCCAAATTATAAGCTTAAACATTTTTTACACCTCCGAAATTGAGTCTAAGAGTTCTTTTAGCTCCTCAATGCTTAACTTATAGGTAGTTCGGCAAAAATGGCAAGTGGCTTCAACAGGCTCACCCTTAGCAATCATCTCCTCTATTTCTTTTTTCCCAAGGGCAATTAACGCATTCTTTACCCTTTCAAGGCTACAGGTGCAACGAAAGACTACCTCCCTTTCCTCAAGCACCTCAACGTCACCAAAAATAAAGGAAAGTATTTCCTTTGGAGATAGACCCTTTGAGAGAAGTTCTGTTGTGGAGGGAGTGGTCTTTAGTCTTTCTTCTACGAAGACTATTTCTTCCTCCGTTGCTTGAGGAAGCTTCTGTATCATGTAGCCACCTGCCTGAAGCACGCTTCCATCCCGGTCTACAAGAACGCCCAGAGCTACAACCGATGGTATCTGCTCAGACACCGTCAGATAGTAGGCAAGGTCTTCAGCAATCTCTCCTGAGATAAGCTCAGATGACCCTTGATAGATTTCCTTTAACCCCAGGTCTTTAACCACAGAAATAAAGCCCTTCTTACCTACAGCTTTCCCAACGGGGAGCTTTTTATTTTCAGGCTCTAAGAAAACATGGGGATTGTGGACAGTTCCCCGCAAGTTCCCTTCATGGTCTCCTTCAGCAAGGATTTCTCCAATTGGACCATCGCCCTTTATCTGAAGCAGGACTTTCCCAAATTTAAGGTCTGCTGAAAGAAGAGCCACTCCAGCTAAAGCCCTTCCAAGGGCTGCTGTGGCAACAGGGCTTAAATCTTGAAGCACTCTTGCCGTCTCAACCACATTCCGACATTCAACGGCAAAGGCTCTAAAATTAAGACCCTTAGGCAAAGCCCTAATTAGCCTCCCCATCCTAACTCCTGAGAAAGCTCCTCAAATTCCTTATAGATTTTCTTTACAGCAAATGGGTCAACAAGAAGGGCTGTCCCTATCTGCACAGCAACAGCACCACAGGCTAAGTATTCTACTACATCTCTTCCAGTCATTACTCCACCGCTTGCAATTATAGGAAGATTCACCTTTTTGGAAAGCTCATACACTAAGCGCATGGTCAATGGCTTGATTGCCGGACCAGAAAGACCACCAAGCAGAAGTTTAAAGGGTTTTAAGCTTACGACCGCTAAGGCTGGGTAGGTGTTGGCAACGGTTAAGGCATCAGCCCCTGCTTCTTCACAGGCAAAAGCTATGTCCAAAACCTGAGACCTTGGGCTAAGCTTCACTATCAAAACTCGTTTAAACCTTTTTCTCACCTCACTTACAAGCTCAAAAACATCCTTCGCAGATTCCGAAAAGTGAATACCCCCTTTTCTTACATTTGGACAGGAGATGTTTAGCTCAATCCCAGAAACATCTACGCCATCGAGCCTTTCTGCGAGGTAGCAAAAGTCCTCTATGGATTCACCGTGAAGATTAACGATTACTTTTGGACAAAGCTCTTTAATCCGTGGAAGGTATTCTTCAAGGAAAATCTCGATTCCCGGGTTTTCAAGACCGATTGAGTTTATAAGACCACAGGGTGCTTCGGCAAGCCTTGGAGGAGGATTCCCAGGCATAGGCTCCTTTGATATCCCTTTTGTGATGAGAGCAGAAAGGTATTCAACTCCAGGGATTTCACTTTCGCCAAGCCCCCAAGTTCCTGAGGCAAGAAGAAGGGGGCTTCTTAGCTCAAGGTTCCCTATCTTAGCGTAAAAACTCAAGGTCTATTTCCTCCCCATCAAAGGTTGGTCCGTCAAGGCAAAGCTTAAAGTATCCTCCCCCTCGCCTTGGAACTACACAGCCAAGACAGTATCCCGTTCCACAGGCAAGAAGAGTTTCAAGCACTAAATAAGTCTTTACCCCATTGGTCCTGCCAAACTCTGCAAGAGCCTTTAACATCGGCTTTGGTCCGCAAGCAAGGATGGCTTGATAAGACTTTTTCTTTAGCTCGGCTAAGAGAAGGTCTAAAACCGTGCCTTTTAACCCTAAGCTTCCATCATCTGTTGCTACATCAACGGGAAGGAGGGCTGAAAAAAAATCAAGCTTAACGAGCTGGGCTGCGGTCCTTGCCCCGTAGAGTAGTTTGGCTGGTAAAGGATACTCAGACTTTAGCCCCTGACAAAGATAACCGAAGCCAGCAACTCCAATTCCTCCCGCACAGGCTAAATAGGGACCTTCAATCTGGGGAAAGGGCTTCCCTAAGGGTCCGAAAAACTCAACTACATCTCCTGGCTTTAGCCTTGTCATGGCTTTGGTTCCCCTTCCGACCACTTGATAGAGGATTTCAAAAGAGGATCCATAGATGGCGTGAACCGTAAAGGGTCTCGGTAAAAGAGGGTCAAAGCCTAAGCTAACCCTTATCTTTACAAACTGCCCCGGCAAAAAATTAGCTAAAAGCAAGGGATCAGCTAACAGAACAAGGCTAAAAATAGAAGAGGAAAGCTCCTTGTTTTCTAAGACCCTTGCTTTATACATCTTTGTTTATTCGGCGATCTCTTTGAGAAAGCTTAAGGCTGAGTATTCGCTAAATCCCTCCTTTAGCTCTACCCAAAGCTCACGGAAGGTCTTCCCTGAGGGGAGCTCCTTTCTGTATAGCCCGCCAAGGAAACGCTGATAATCCTTCTCCTGGGGTAGAATCGGGTATTCTTCCTCTTCAATGTTTGAAAGAAGATAGGGGGGCACCTCATCAAGCTTCCCTTCCTCTAAATCTTTCCAAAAAAGTAAAAGGTCAAATAAGCTCCCGTATAAGCCCCCAAGGTCGATGTTTTCAACCACTTGAAGGAGGATAAGACCAGCGATGTAGTGAAATTCGGGTGGCTCAGCAAACCCTGCCTCATGACAGTTTACTTTAGAGACCATAACCCGGCACATAAGTGGACGCCTATCGTAGACAGAGCAAAGATTTTCCTCCGTTAAGAAAGGGCAGGGCAAAAGAGTGTTTATTTCCTCTTCAGGAGGGGTTCCGCCAAGACGATAAAGCCTAAGAAGCTCGTTGTGGGTAAGTCTTGGTCTTGGATAATGCTTTCCTCGAAATTCTTCTAAAAGTCTTTCAGGGACCTTAGGTAAAAGATAGTAAGCTTCAAGGGATGTTGCGTAAAGCTTTGTTGTGCAGCAGGCAGAACATCCAGGCTTACAGGAGAGCTCATCCTTTTTAAGGGTAGAATCTAAATACTCGTAAAGTGCTACAAGAAGCACTAACTTTTCTTCAAGTCTGTAAGTTGGATAGGCGTTAATACCACTTTCTCCTCAAGTAGATTTGTTCATCCTAATGTAAGCTCTAAATAAGTTATGTCAAGCTATTTTTGTTCTAAAAAGGTTGATTTATATTTATTACATGCTTCTTGAGCTGAAGGTGGAAAACTTTATAACCATTAAGTCTGCTCATCTTACCTTTGAAGAGGGCTTTACCGTTTTTACTGGGGAGACCGGGGCTGGAAAGTCCGTCCTTCTTAAGGCCATAATGCTTATTCTGGGAGAAAGAGGAGGAGCTAACTACCTTTCACCTAACGCCACCTCAGCAGAGGTCGAAGCTGTCTTATTTGGTGGTGACCTGTTAAAGAAGCGTTTATCCGAGATCGGACTTAGACCTGAAGAGGAAATCCATGTGCGAAGGATAATTACCTCAAGCCGACAAAGGGTTTATGTAAATGGCTCTCCAATTTCCTTGGCTGAGCTTTCTTTCTTAACCTCTGGACTTATCGAGCTTACAAGCCAGCACGAGTTCTACTCCCTCTTTGATAGAAAAAACCAGCTCACGCTTTACGATACGCTTCTTGGCTTATCATCCCTTGTGGAAGACTATCAAAAGCTTTTTGAAAGGTATAAAGCCCTAAACAGAGAGATTGCTTCCTTTGAAGAAAGGCTTAGGCAATCCGCTTTAAGAAAGGACTATCTTGAGTTTCAGCTAAGGGAGATTGAAGAGCTAAACCCAAACCCTGAGGAGGAAGAACACCTACTTTCCCTGCGGAACAAACTCAGAAACCTTTCAGCCCTAAGAGATTTAGCATCAGCCCTACAATCTACCTTAGAGAGCCTTTACACTCCCCTAAGGCAGGCTTTAAACCTTCTTGATAAATTATCTGGCTATGAGGCAAACTTTGGGGAGCGGAAATCAGCCCTTGAACCCCTCTACTACGAGTTAAAGGACCTTGAGCGGGAGGTTTCAAGGTTTTTGGCTGACCTTCCGGAGGATGCGCAAAACCTTGATGAGGTTGAGGCAAGGCTTGCCAAGTATGAACGGCTAAAAAGAAAATACCAGATAGACACCGAAGGGCTAATCAAGCTTAAGGAGGAAATAAAAAAGGAACTTTCGGCCCTTGAGACAGGAGAGGATGAGCTAATAAGGCTTAAAAAGGAAAGAGAGAATCTGCTTGAAGAGCTCTTTTATCTTGCAGAAGAAATAAGTTCAAAGAGGAGGGAGAAAAAAGCCCTCCTTGAGGAAAGGTTTGAAGAAGAGCTTTCTCAGCTTGGGATGAAGGGGGCTCGCTTAGTGTTTGACCTGAAAACAAAAGCCAAGCTCCCTGAAAACTTAACAAGCTTTGGGCTTGATGAGCTTGAAATACTTTTTCAGCCTAATCCTGGCCTTCCCTTCAAGCCTTTAGAAAAGATTGCCTCAGGTGGTGAGCTATCAAGGATCTTCTTAATCTTAAAATCCCTTATGCCCTTTGCCCAGCCTTCCACCTTGATCTTTGATGAAGTTGATGCTGGGGTTGGTGGAGTCATAGCCCAGAAGGTTGGAGAAAAGCTAAGGGCTCTTTCAGAAAGGCATCAAGTAATCTGCATAACCCATCTCCCACAGATAGCAAAGCTTGCCCATCATCATTTCTTGGTAGAGAAGCTTCAGGATGAAAGGGAGACTAAAACGGTGATAAAAAAGTTAAGTCAAGAAGAGCGCGTAAAAGAGCTTGCCAGGATGCTTGGTGAGCCAGAGGAGCTATCCTTTGCGGAAAGATTGCTCAAGAGTTAAAGGGGATGCCAAGGGCTCTTCTTCTTTTTTCTGAAGGACTTGATAGTCTTCTTGCCGGGCTTTTACTTCGCGACCAAGGGGTAGAAGTCATCGCCGTAAGATTTATAACTCCATTCTTTGGCTGGTATCTTAAGGAGAACCCAGCACCCTTTGAAGCTAAGATAAAAGACCTTGGCTTTTCTAAGGGAATAATTAAAGATATAACCGAAGAATACTTAGAGATTTTAAAAAATCCAAAGCATGGCTACGGCTGTCAAGCAAACCCTTGCATTGATTGTAAGATCCTCATGCTTAAGCTTGCTAAGGAGATGCTCCCTGAAGTTTCTGCTGATTTTATCGCAACGGGTGAGGTGCTTGGGGAAAGACCGATGAGCCAAAACCGGCAAGCCCTAAGGATGATTGAGAAGGAATCTTCTACTCAAGGACTTCTTCTTAGACCCCTCTCTGCTAAACTCCTTCCCGAAACAGAGGTAGAAAAAAGGGGACTTGTGGATAGAAGCAAGCTCTTAGCCATAAAAGGAAGAAAAAGGACGGAGCAACTTAGGATTGCCAAAGAATACGGGATAAAAGAAGTTCCAACCCCTGCGGGAGGATGTCTTTTGACAGACCCTGTCATCGGTCAAAGGACCCTTGAAATCTTAAAAAGGGGCTATCCTCTCTCTTCTGACACAGCAAAGCTTCTTGTTTTTGGCAGACACTACATTGATGAAAACTCTTGGCTTGTCCTTGGAAGAAACGAAGAGGAAAATAAAAAAATAGTAGCCATAGCCCACGGTAAATTTCCCTTGTTTACCTTAAGCGAACCAGCACCCATCCTTGCTATAATTCATGGAGAGGTAGATGAAGCAAAGCTTTTTGAAGTCTTAGTATCTCGTTCAAAGAAGGCAAAGCTTGCCCTTTCTGAAGGAAGGGAAGTAAGCCTTTTAAGGGTTTAACGATGAGAGTTGTGGCCCTGCTTACGGATTTTGGGACCAAAGACCACTATGTTGGCGTTGTAAAAGGAAAGATCCTTTGTGGTTTAACCCCCTCTCAATATCCTGTTTTTGTGGACATAACCCATGAGATACCCCCTCAGGATGTGCTGAAGGGTGCTTTAGCCCTTTTCTTTGCCTACAAATACTTCCCAAAGGGGACGATTTTCCTCTGCGTTGTTGACCCTGGTGTTGGCACAGAAAGAAAGGCGATAATCCTTCAAACAGAGGAGCATACCTTTGTCGGACCAGATAACGGTCTTTTTAGCTACATCATCAAAAAGGAAACTATAAAAGCCTGTTTTGAGATAGATAAGGAAAAGGTTCTTGAACCACCCTATAGCTCAACTTTTCATGCAAGGGACCTTTTTGCACCTGTTATAGCAAGGCTAATTAAAGGAGAAGACCTAAAAGGCTTTACCAAGGAGTTCCCGAAACATGAGCTTATAGTCCTTCCTTTGCCTAAGGTTGTAGAGACTGAGGATGGGTTGGTCGTTCCGATCATTGATGTTGACCGCTTTGGCAACTTGATAACTGCCCTTCATCAAAGCGCCTGCCAAAGAAAGTTTAAGGTTTTGGTGAACGAAAGAGAAATTCCCCTTGTTTCATCCTATGCCTATGCTCAAAAAGGAGAGCTTATTGCCCTGTTCGGGAGCGAAGGTTTTCTTGAGATTGCTGTAAGAGAAGGTTCTGCCTTTGAACTGCTCGGCATTCCAAAGGTAAAGGTCATATGGATGAACTCTAAGTAAGCTTTGGGCACTTTAAATTTTTTTCTTGACACCAAAAGCCATTTTCAATAATATTTAGTAAATGAAAATTTCTCAAAGGAGGGGGTGCTATGTATCCAATATGGGAGGTCCCCTATTTAAGTAGTGCCTTGATTATAGGTCTTATTGCTTCTTTTCATGTTTTGCCATCCCACCTTGCTGTGGGAGCCCTTTGGGTCACTGTCTTTATTGAAAAAATAGGGTTAGAGAAAAACCGACCGGAGTACTTCGCCTTTATCAAACGTTTTACCCTGCTCTTGCTGATCTTTTCCTTTATCTTCGGGTCGCTTTCAGGAATTGGCATATGGTATTCCGCAACTGTCTCCTCTCCAAGGGGAATCTCAGCCCTAATCCATAATTATGTTTGGGGTTGGGCGACGGAATGGGTCTTTTTCTTGATTGAGATCGCAACCATCTATGCCTATTACTACACCTTAGGGAAAGTTGACCCGAAAACACACGTAAGAATAGGTTATCTATACGCCTTAGCTGCCTGGATAAGCATGATCATCATTACCGGTATCCTTGCCTTCCAGTTAACGCCTGGAAAATGGCTTGAGACTGGTGATTTCTTCGATGGCTTCTTTAACCCCACCTACTTTCCTCAACTTCTTACCAGAACTTCTGTAATGTTTGGCGTTGCAGGAATCTATGGATTGCTCATTGCTTCAACTCTAAAGGGAGACACAAGGCTTGAAATTACAAAGATCATCTCCCGCTTTGCCTTGGCTGGCATGATTTTAGGCATCATTTTTGGCTACTGGTATTATAAGAAGCTTCCAGACCATGCTCATCAACTTATAAACTCCTTACCGTATCTTCAAACACTCGCTAAGGTTGCTCTAATAGTCTATGCTATTCTCACCCTCTACTTTTTACTCAATGCCTTCATTGTTCCAAGGCTAAACAATTTTGTTCTCTCTTTTATCCTTATAATCGCAACCTTTATCGGGATCCTTTCTGCTGAAGGAATCAGAGAAGGTGTGCGTAGACCTTATATAATCTTTGGTTTTATGTATGGGCATCAGGCTGTAGCCAAGGACCTTCCAGCAAAAAATATTAAGAGTGAGGTAGAAAGGTTTGAAAAAGAGGGGCTTCTCTCAAGGCTTGGATATTTGCCTGAAAACCTAAGGCAAATAACCCCTGAGAACCGCCTCGAAGTAGGAAGGATCGTTGCCCTTCATAACTGCGCAAACTGCCATGCCTTCACAGAAAGCGGACTAAGACCTCTGCCAGCCCTCTTCAAAAAGCTTTCTCCTGGGTCCCCTGAAGACATAGACGCCTTCCTTTCTGCTTTATCAGCCTTTCCCTACATGCCTCCTTTCATTGGAAATGAAGAGGAAAGAAAGGCGTCTGCGGAGTATCTATTTACTTTAGTAAACAAAAAGAAATAAGGGGGTGTGCCATGAACATAGGGACCTATCTTAATGCCATGAGAGACCCTGCAGGGTTGCCAAGCCCTGCCATCATCTTTGACTTCTTTTTGGTTCTTACCTTTGCCCTTCACATTTTACTCGTCAATTTAGTTATCGGTTCAGCATTACTAATACTTTATGGGAGGTTTAGCTCAAACCCGAACGCAAAGTTGCTTTCCCAATCCCTTTCCCGTTTACTCGTAAATTCTCTTTCTTGGGCTATTGTTCTTGGGGTTGCGCCTCTTCTCTTCGTGCAAGTTATCTACGACCCCTTCTGGTATACGGCAAACACCATTTCTGCCTGGTGGGCTCTTGGCTTTTTAGCTTTTATTGCCATTGCCTATATTTTAGCCTACTTGTTTTACCTTGGCGGTGGATATGAAGGAAAAGGAACCCCTCTCTGGATAATCATTAGCTTAGTTTTCCTTTTCCTTGCAGGAATTGTGATGCACTCCTTAGCGGTTGCTCAACTTGTTCCTGAAAAATGGCCAAGCTTTGTAGTAAAGGGTGGAAAATATTTATCTTCCGGCTCATCCCTACATGCCTTTGAGCTTTTCAGATTCTTACACTTTATGGTACCAGCATTAGCTGTTGTTGGCGTTTGGCTTATCTTTTATGGGGACTACTTTAAAGGCTCAGGAAAATACTCTGAGGAATATTTGAACTGGGTCAAGCAGTTTGGAGCAAAATTAGCCCTTTACTTTTCACTTATTCAAGCTGTTGTAGGCTTTATTTGGCTTCTTACTTTACCTCCGGAGTTTAAGTTTTACACCAATCCTTTCTTCATCCTTGCCCTCATTTCTGCTCTAATCTTTTTAGCTCTCCTTTTTAAGGCTCAAGCTTCACCCTCTCAGTTCGCCAAACCTATAGCAGGGCTACTTATCTTGACTGTTCTCTTGATGAGCGCAGCCCGGGAAGCCTTACGTATGGCTTATTTTGCTAAAGCAGGCTATAGCATGGCTAACTACCCTGTAAACCCATCCTATGGCTCCCTGATCCTTTTCTTTGCAACCTTTGTCATGGGAGCGATAGTCCTTCTTTACACAGCCATCGTTGCCTATAGGTCTGGCAAAGGTATAAAGGAGGTGGGCTACGAGGGACTCGGGAAGCTTTCTATCTATCTATTGTGGGCTTGGATTGTCGTGATGGTCGTTATAGGTGTAGTCATAGCCCTGAAAAACGGCACTCTTTTTTAAAGATTGTTAGACCTTTGAGATGGGCGAGCGAACGCTCGCCCCTACATTATTTTTTCTTTTGACTTATACTTATCCTTATCATGCAGGTTCAAAATTCAAAAATTTCTTTTACTATACTCACTGTTTTATCTCTCTTAGTAATTGGGCTTTTTCTCTATCTGCTTAAACCATTCTGGACGGTTATTGCCTGGGCAGGAATTTTAGCCTTTTACTTTTATCCTCTATACCGAAGGATAAGGTCAGCCTTAAAAGGAAGAGCAGAGCTTTCCGCTATAGCCTTAATATTTTTGATCATCCTGTTTGTTTTTGTCCCGTTATTTTTTATAAGCCTTAAGCTCGTCTATCAGGTTGAAGATTTTTTAGCAAGGTTTGACCAGGCTTTTTTTCAAGAGCTTCAAGCTAAAGCATACGCCTTAAAGTCTCACCCCTTTTGGGGAAAGCTCTATCAAGAGTTATCCCACTATCTTGAAAACATTCAAGAAAAGCTTAGCGAACAGTTGTCAAACATGCTTAAAAGCACCTTTAATCTTTTTAAGAATTTCCTCCAAGCAACCTTTGGCCTCATCTTCAAATTGGTATTAACCATTTTTACCTTTTACTACTTTCTTGTTGACGGAGAAAGGATTGTAGCCATAGTTAAAAAAATTATCCCTGGCTCTCAGGAAAAAAAAGAAGAGGTTCTTACAAGAGTAAGCATAATTTTAAAAGCTGTTTTCTATGGGACTCTTCTTACAGCTTTGGTCCAAGGGGTGCTTGCCACCATTATCTATCTTATTTTCGGCGTCCCTGGCTACCTGCTCTGGGGTGTTTTGACAGCCGTTGCAAGCTTTATACCCTTCCTCGGAACAGCTCTTATCTGGGTCCCCTTGGGAATATATCTTTTGCTTTTTGAAAGCCCTTTAAAAGGCATCCTTCTCCTTGTAGCCTGCTCTTTAACAGTTGCCCAAGTTGACAACATCCTTAAACCCTTTTTTATAGGCGAAAGGGCTAAGCTTCACAATCTTCTCGTCTTCTTTTCTGTGCTCGGTGGGATAATAGCCTTTGGTTTTCTTGGTTTATTCTTGGGACCTTTAATTTTGGGACTATTTCTTTCCGTCATAGAGGTCTATCAAACTCTCATTCAAGAGAAAACTTAAATAACCCTATGCCCGAGCTCCCAGAAGTTGAAACTATAAAAAAAGACCTAAGTCCCTTAGTAGGAAGTCGTCTTGAACAGGTAGCTATATACGACAATTCCTATTTAGAAAGAAATGGCATAGCTTCTCAGGAGCTAAAAAAACTTGAAGGGCAAAAGCTTTTTCATCTTTCAAGGAAGGGAAAATATTTGTTCTTTCACTTTTCTAAGCTTATCCTCGGATTCCACCTTGGCCTAACTGGCTCTTTAATTCTACATAAAGTAGGAGAGAATATGGTAGCAGTAAAACACACTGTATTAGGTTTAACTTTTTCAGAGAGCCTGGTGATCTTTTCTGACATGAGAAAATTTGGGAAAGTATATCTTTTTTACAACAGCGAAAGCTTTCAAAAATTTTTAAGAGGAATTGGTCCTGATGCTCTTGAGATTGAGATTTCAGAATTTAAAGGAAGGTTAAAAGGGGTGCGTAAACCCATTAAATCCACCTTGCTCGACCAAAAGATCATCTCAGGCATAGGCAACATATATGCTGATGAAATCCTATTCCGAGCAGAACTAAACCCGCAAAGATTAACAAGCTCTTTGTCAGATGTAGAATTAGAAAGGCTTTACAAAACTATGAAAGAGGTTCTCAATTTAGCCATAGAGCTTCGAGGGTCAACGATTAAGGATTATGTGGATGGGCTGGGGAGAGCTGGGATGTTTCAAAACAAGCATTTAGTGTATAAAAAGTATGGCAAACCTTGCTCAAGATGCGGAGCAACCATACAGAAGATAAAAATTTCAGGAAGAACGACAAGTTTTTGTCCACAATGTCAGAGGTAGCCGAAATCTTCATAAAAGAGGAGCATACCTTCCTTGTAGAAGAGGAGGCAAAGGGCGAGAGGCTTGATGTCTATCTAAGAAATAAACTTCCTGAGCTTAGTAGAGAGAGGATTAAAAAGCTCATCGAAGAGGGCTACATTTCCCTTCTTTTGCCTTCAGGGTTTGAACATCCTATGAAGGGACTTAAAGCATCCTACAAGTTGAAAGGTGGGGAATGTCTCGTAGTAAGGATACCTATTGAAAGGGAATACAAGCTTGAGCCAAGGGAGGTTTCTTTTGAAATACTGTATGAAGATGAAGACATAGCGGTTGTTTATAAGCCTGCTGGTGTGGTTGTTCATCCAGCACCTGGGCATCTTGAGGATACTTTGGTGCATGGTCTTTTGCTTAAGCTAAAATCTCTTTCAGGAATTGGTGGAGAGCTACGCCCTGGCATCGTCCATAGACTTGACAAGGATACTTCAGGGATCATGCTTGTTGCCAAAAACGACTTTGCCCATAAAAGGTTGACCCAAGATTTCAAGGAAAGAAGGATTGAGAAAGAATACTTAGCCATAGTGTATGGAAGGCTAACTCAAAAAGAAGGAACGCTTGAGTTTCCTATAGGAAGGCATCCTGTGCAAAGGAAGAAGATGGCTGTTGTCAAAGAAGGAAGGCAAGCTATAACCAAATACAAGGTTCTTAAACTTTTTAAAAAGGCAACCTTAGTTTTGGCAAAGCCGGTAACTGGGCGAACCCATCAGCTAAGGGTGCATTTTAGCCACATCGGACATCCCATCCTTGGCGACCCTATCTACGGTGGACTAAAACCAGAGGCCCCACGAGCTGAAAGGCTTATGCTTCACGCCTACAGAATAGGCTTCCAACATCCCCGAACCGGTGCTTATCTAAGCTTTACTAAAGAACCGCCAGAAGATTTTCAACAGTATTTAAAGCTCCTTGAGGAATAGCATTCTTAAGAAGCACATGAAAAAAGTCGCAATCACCGGTGGAATTGCAACGGGCAAATCAACCCTTCTTAAGGTTTTATCAGAGCTTGGGCAGGTTGTGCTATCCTGCGACGAAATCGTAAGCTCCCTTTACGAAGAGAAGCCGGTAAAGGATGAGCTTGTCAAGGTCTTAGGAGAGGAAGTCTTGGACCAGGATGGAAGGGTTAAAAAAAAGGCTATCTTAGAAAAAATTGCAAGCAACGATAGCCTTAAAAAGAGGCTTGAAGAGTTTATACACAACAAGGTCTGGGAGTTTTTAGAAAGGAGATTTGCAGAGCTTGAAAGGAGGGATGTAAAGGCTGTTTTTGTAGAGGTGCCACTTCTTTTTGAGGCAGGATGGGAAGAGAGGTTTGACGAAGTCTGGGTAATAGCTTGCAAAAAGGAGACGCAAATAAAAAGATTAGCAGAACAAGGAAGGTCTCATCTTTTACCCCTCCTTGATAAGCAGACCCCCCTTGAAGAAAAGATAAAAAAAGCTCACAGGGTCTTTAGCTCTGAAGTACCACTTTCAAAGCTAAAAGAAGAAGTAGAAAGGGTTCTTTCTAACCTTTAAAACCAACTTTCCTTACCCGCCAAAGGTTATTCTTTGTTCTTTATCTCAATTATGGCTACATCTGGTGGAGTAAGAAACCTCATAGGAGGACCGCCTGTTCCTACCCCTTTGCTCACGTGAACATTGGACCCGTCTATTTTAATCAGCCCTTTATGGGTGATGAAAAATTTTTTGAGTATCAGCTCCCCCACAGGAAAATAAAGACCTCCGTGCAGATGCCCAGAAAGCATAAGGTCAAACTTACCGATTACTTCTTTTTTAACCTTTGGTTTATGCTTTAAAAATATGATAAACTTATCTTGAGGTATATCTTTTAAAAGCAAATCCTCATCCATAGGTTCAACGCAGGCTTTAAAATATTGGCAGGCATCATCGTCAACCCCGGCGATAGCGATATCTCCAAGGTCTATCCATCTTCCCCGAAGCACCGTAAATCCTGCCTTTTCAGTAAACTCTACCGAATTCTTAACTCCCCTATAGAATTCGTGGTTCCCTAAAACAGCATACTTACCAAATGGAGCAGGTAGCTCCCTCAAAGCTTGAGCAATATGCTCAATTTTCTTTATATTGCCATCAACTAAATCTCCCGTTGAAAAAACTATGTCTGGCTTCTCTTTAAGCCAAACTTCTCGTATCAAACTTAGCTTATCTTCTCTCATGATGGGTCCAAAATGAACATCTGAGATATGCATAATTTTTATTTTTTGTCTGTGAAATAAAGGCTTGTTAGTCCTTATTTCATATCTTTCAACTTTTAAGCTTAAAGTTTCAATGTAGCTATAAATAGAAAAAACTAAACTTAAGATAAGAATCATTAAACGCTTTATTCTAATTTTAGGTTTAGGCAAATTTATGCCAAAAAACCTACCCAAAATAAAAGAAATTATCAAATAAATGTCTGTCAGTAATGTGAACATTCCAAAATAAACCATAAAACCCATCCATAATTGGGAAGAGAGGATAAAAGGATAAGCATAGAGGTCGCTTACGTGATTATCAAAGTACCGCCAAAGTAAGGGAGAAAGATAGAAGTAAACAAAAATAGGGATGAATATCTTAGGTAGTTTAAGCCTTAGATAGACGTATAGATGAAAAAGAGCATAAATCGCTAAAAAAGAAAGAATAAAGTATAGCATCTAAAAAGATAAGGGCTCTAAAGTGAGCTTTACAGCTCTTTGTATCAGCTCAAGACCACTCTTTGTTAAGCCATGGATGAGAACCGAGCCTCCATACCGTTTAATTTTAATCTGAAAAATCCTTACTGCTTCCTCAAGGCCCTTTAAAGGCTTTGCCTGGATTGATGGGATACCCAAAGGGTCTCCAAGGATCAAAGGTCCGTACATGAAAAAGACCTCATCGTAAAGTTCCTCTTTAAGGAAGCTCCCATGAACTTTGCCCCCGCCCTCAACAAGGATGGAAGTTATTCCTCTTTCCTGGCAAAAGGAAAGCAAAGCCCTTAGTTGAACCTCCCCATCTTCTCCGCAAGAAAGTCTTATTACTTCTACTCCTCTTTCAATAAAAATCCTCTCCTTATCTTTTAGCGCCTCTTCTCCGCAAAAAATTATGGTTTGTTTCGTCTCGTCAACCTCAAAAACCTTATAATCTGGGGATAGGA
>CAZJUD010000174.1:0-2516 GCA_964549125.1 uncultured Caldimicrobium sp. | reverse complement strand
TAAGGCTTACTCTTCATCTTCTAAGGCATACTTCTTTAACTTTCTCCAAAGGGTTGCTCGGTCTATCCCCAAGATTTGAGCAGCTAAGGTTTTATTTCCGCCCGTTTCCTTTAGCACAAACTTTATGTATTCCCGTTCCTGCTCTTCTAAGGTAAGAAGGGGTCTGTTTTTTTTGCGAAAGGTTATGATTTTGAAGCGTTTAAAGTCTTCCGGAAGATGAGAAAGTTCTATCCTTGACGTAGTGGTCAATGCCACTGCTCGAGCTATGATGTTTTCAAGCTCCCTTACATTCCCTGGATAATCATAGTTCATAAGAAGTTCCATTGCTTCCTCGGATATTTCTCTTACATCTTTCTTCATCTCCTTTGCGTACTTACTAAGAAAATGGTAGGATAGAAGGGGGATATCCTCCTTTCTTTCTGCAAGGGGTGGTAGGGTAAAGGTCATAACATTTAGGCGGTAGTAGAGGTCCTCTCTAAAGCGTCCCCGTTCTATCTCTTTTTTTATGTCCCTGTTTGTTGCAGCAATAATCCTTACATCAACCTGAATAGGCTCTGTCCCTCCAAGTCTAAAGAATTCTTTTTCCTGTAAAAACCTTAGAAACTTAACCTGCATAGCAAGGCTCATCTCCGTTACCTCATCCAGAAAAAGGGTCCCTCCGTCTGCGACCTCTAATAGTCCTCTCTTGGTTGAGGTGGCGCCGGTGTAAGCTCCCTTTTCATGACCGAAAAGCTCGTTTGCCAAAAGCTCTTCAGTAAAGGCACCGCAGTTTATGGCAAGGAAGACTTTATCCCTACGGTTGCTATGGTGATGGATGTACCTTGCCAAGAGCTCCTTCCCGGTTCCGGTCTCTCCAAGGATCAATACTGAACAATCGGTAGGCGCAATCTGTCTTGCAAGCTCTAAAATTTTCTTCATCGTAGGATTCTGAGTGATTATTTGAACCTTATCACCCTTTATCCTTTCTAACTCCTCCCTTAACCTACGATTTTCTTTTTTAATTCTTACCTTTTCTAAAGCTTCTTTTACCACTAAACGGAGCTCATCGAGCCTAAATGGCTTTGTGATGTAATGGTAGGCGCCAAGCTTCATGGCTTGAATGGCTGTGTCAATGCTTCCATAAGCGGTAATCACTATAACTTCTGTATCGGGATGAAGTTCTTTACATTTTTCCAGGATGTCTAATCCTGAGACTGACTCCATCTTTAGGTCCGTTATCACAAGGTCATACTCCTCACTATTTAGGAGCTGTAAAGCAGAGGCTCCGTTATCAACCGCTTTTACCTCATACCCCTCCTTAGCTAAAACATGCTTAAGGTTTTTTAAGGTTAACTTCTCATCGTCAACCACTAAAATTTTAGGTCTCTCCTCCATGGCTGATCATGCCCCTTTTTCGGGACCCTTTTTCGGGACCTTTATGGTAAAGGTGGTCCCTTTTCCAACCTCGCTCTCAACCTCTATCGTTCCTCCGTTACTTTTGATTAAATGATAAACAATAAATAAACCTAAGCCATAGCCCTTACCGCTTTCCTTCGTGGTAAAGAAGGGGTCAAAAATTTTAGGCAGAATGTTTGCAGGAATTCCTTTTCCTGTGTCGGATACATACAGGATGGCTTGATTTTCCCTCTCCTCTGCTTTTATTTTTACTTCGCCCTCCCTTTCAATAGCATCGACTGCGTTTTTAATTAGGTTGATAAAAACTTGTTTTATGTGTTGAGGGTCGGCATAGACTGTTATACTTTCAGGAATTTCAACGGTAACTCTCACCCGATGGGGAATTATCCCTCTAAGATAAAGAAGGATCTCCTCCACTATTTGTTTAACGTTAAACTCCTCCTTAGTCCCTGGTTTAGAATAATCCAAAATACTTCTTACGATCCTCTTTATTCGTTCTATTTCATTCTCCATTTCTGTAAGGAGTTCCTCCACAAATTCCTGGGTACAGTTTCCGTCCTTTATCTCTTCTTTAAGCACCTGACAGGTGGTGTAGATGTTGTTTAAAGGGTTGTTTTATTCGTGAGTTAACCCAAAAAGAAAGGTTCCAAGGGTAGCTAATTTTTCTGTTTGAACGATATAATCTTTCCTCTTATCAAGCTCGGCAAGCATAGTATTTATTGCTTCTACTAATAACACTATTTCCCTATCCTCAGAAACCGGTGGAACAGCGCAAAATTTGCCTCGACTAATTTCTAAGATGTAGTGCTCTAAATTTTTTAAAGGTTTAGTAAAGCTTGCATAGATGTAGTAGGAGTAAAAAAGAGCAAACAGAAAAAGCAAAACTAAAAGGGCTACCACAAGATTTCTTAATCTGTCAAGGTTTTCTTTAAGTTTTTTGTTTTTGAGAGCATTTAACTTTTCTGCGTGGTAGGTTAAAATTCTACCGGCATCTCTAACTGCCTCAACGCAGTATTTAGATTGACATTTTCCGTCTCTAATCAAAGTTATGGCTTTTTTATAAGACGTAAGGTCATTTTTTAATTCCTTAAGACTAAGGATGCCTAAAAATTTCCTAAAAT
>CAZJUD010000173.1:0-6370 GCA_964549125.1 uncultured Caldimicrobium sp. | reverse complement strand
TCGCAAAATTTTGTCGTAGTCTTTTCTCACTTCCTTTTCCCTTTTCCGAAAGGTCACAAGAATTATACCAAAGTTTTCATAAACTTCAAGCCCATCGGAAAGCATATGTCGTTACTATTTTGTTATATTTATTAACCTGTGAAACCCCTTTAGCAATAGCTAACCTCAAGATAAAATCTTCATTTCATCAAGGGCCTTTAGCACCATTTCAGGGGTTATTTTTCTCATGCAGAGCACCTCTTTACAAGTCCT
Source organism: uncultured Caldimicrobium sp. (assembly GCA_964549125.1). Taxonomy (GTDB): domain Bacteria; phylum Desulfobacterota; class Thermodesulfobacteria; order Thermodesulfobacteriales; family Thermodesulfobacteriaceae; genus WYEG01. Next base: position 6,118 of record CAZJUD010000173.1, on the reverse strand, counting down.
TTTGAAGCAGGGACTGCAAGGAAGGTCAGCTTTAACAACCCTGTAAGTTGAGCTCCAAGGTCCGGTTCGGTTTGGGGCTGTTGGACCAAAAAGGGCAACTATCGGTTTATCAAGGGCGCTTGCAAGGTGCATCGGACCTGTGTCAACGGTGATCACTGCTTGAGAATGCTTGATAACATAAACGAGCTCCTTCAAGCTAAGCCTATCAAAAAGGGAAAATACCCTTGGAAACCTTTTAGCTAACCCTTCTGCCCAGAGCTTATGCTTTCCGCTACCCACAAGATAGATGGCATGCTGAGGAAATCTTAAAAGAAGCTTCTCTATTAAGCCTTCCCAATGTTCAGGAAACCACTCTTTAGTGGTCCATCTTGCTGAAGGAACAATCACAAAATAAGGAATTGATAGAGCGCTTACTTCTTCATCAGGCAAGATGATGTCTCTTGGTATATCCCGAAAATCGTTAAAATCCTGAGAGACGTTTACGCCAAGCAACCTTAGACTTAAACAGGTTAACTTTAAATAACGGAGGACGGCATGGAGTTCTGGATCAAAAGGTGGAAGCCGGTGGGTGTAAAAGAAAGGGCTTCCCTCCCGATGGTTGGCAAATCCAACCTTATAATCAGCCCTTGCCATTCCGCAAATGACCCCGCTTTTCAGAAGTCCCTGATAATCTATGACAAGATCAAACCTTTCGCCCCTTATCTTTTTAAAAAGCTTAAATAGTTCGCGAGGAGATTTTAAAAAGCCTTTAGGTGGGGTAAAAAGTTTAGCAATTTGAGGGTGCCCATAGAGCAAATCTTTGTAAGCTTCCTCAACTACCCAAAAGACCCTTTTATTTGGTAAGTATTCGTTAATCAGTTTTAAAGAGGGCAATGTTTGGACTACATCGCCAAGGGCTGAAAGTTTTACAATGAGGATAGCCAATTTTTGCTCTAAAGCTCGCCTAAGATGTAGCTAACTGCTTCTTTAAGATTTTTAGCGATAAAGTCTGGTTTGATTTGTTTTTGGGGTAGCACATATTCAAGCTCACCTCTGCCGTAGCCTGTCAAGACTAAAATTCCCTTAAGACCGGCATTTTTGGCAAGCTCTACATCGATCAATCTATCGCCGATAACGAAGCTTCTCTCTCGGTCTATGGGATATTTTTGAAAGGCAAGCTCAAGAAGACCCGTCTTTGGCTTTCTGCAAGAGCAGTTATCGTTAGGATGATGAAGGCAAACAAAAAATTCTTCAATCTTCACTCCTCTTTGTCTGAGCCTTCTTTCGATCATAGAATTGACCTTGAACACAAGCTCTTGAGGAAAATAGCCCCTTGCTGGACCGCTTTGGTTGGTTACCACAAAGAGAAGATAACCTTTATCCGTCAACCTCTTTAAAGCCTCAGCAACCCCTGGCAGAATCTTTAGCCTTGACGGATGGTTTAAGTAGCCAACTTCTTCGTTTATCGTCCCATCCCTGTCAAGAAAAACTGCAGGCTTAAGTTGTTGCTCCACGAGCATCCCTCATTGAATATGAAACTTATACTCCCAGGGGTTTAGCTCTCTGTTTATTTTTAGCTGGGATTTAAAGTTAAACTTTTTCTCTACTTCTTCAAGGAAGTTTATTTCCTCGCTTACAAGTTCTGAGATGTAGGGGCTTATCTCGATGACCACCGTTTTATTTTTTAGGTGCCTGCCAATTCTATAGAGCCTTCTTAAAAGCTCGTAGTATACTGTTCTCTTGCTTTTAATCTTTCCTTCACCGTGGCATAGGGGACAGGGTTCTAAAAAAAGCTCATACAGTGAATCCCTTCTTCTCTCCCTTGTCATCTCAAGCAGTCCAAGGGGGGAAATAGGGAGGTAGCTATTCTTAGCCTTGTCTTTTTTTAGGGCGCTGATCAGGGCTTCGACTACCTTTTCCTTATGCTCCTCAAGGTCCATGTCTATAAAATCAATGACGACCAAGCCCCCAATGTTCCTTAGTCTTAACTCTCGAGCGATCTCTTGAGCTGCTTCAAGATTGATCTTAAACACCGTATCCTCTAAATCTTTATCCCCAATGAAACGACCGGTGTTGACATCTATAGCAGTCAAAGCCTCGCAAGGCTCTATGATGATAAAACCACCAGATTTTAACCAAACCTTCTTTGCAAGGAGCTTCTTGACATCAATGTTTACCCCATGAGCAGTAAATATGTCCTCTGAGCCCTCGTAGAGCTTTAAGTATTCAAGCAACCGAGGATAGTATTTTCTTAAAAAGTCTTGAAGTTCTTTAAAGAACTCGGCATCGTCAACCAAGATAAGGTTTACATCTCGATTAAAAAGGTCTCTTATGGCACGAAAAGCTATGTTTAGCTCCTCGTAGATTAAGGCTGGAGCCTTAGCTCTTTTTGCCTTTTCTTTTATGTTTTCCCAAAGGCAGAGTAAGAATTCCATCTCCTCCTTCAAAATCTCTTCGTCAGCCCCCTCGGCTGCTGTTCGAATTATCCAACCTGAATTAGGGGGTCTTAGGTTTTGCACAATCTCCTTGAGTCGAGCCCGTTCAGCCTCATCCTTGATCTTCCTTGAAACCCCGATACGGTCTAAAAGTGGAAGGTAGACAAGATAGTGTCCCGGTATGGTTAGGTTGGTGGTTAACCTTGCTCCTTTGGTTCCAAGGGGCTCTTTGACTACCTGCACTAAGATCTCTTGTCCCTCCCGTAGGTCCTTAAGAGATGAAGGTGGAGCTGATTCATCCTTATCCCAGAGTATTTCTCCTTTAGGGAAAACATCCTCGCTAAACAAAAAGGCCGTTCTTTCAAGCCCAATGTCTATGAAAGCGGAGTTTATCCCGGGAACAACCCTAACCACACTTCCCTTGTAGATGTTTCCTACAACGCCTTTATCCTTTGGTCTCTCAACGGCATACTCAACAAGAACATCATCTTCAAGAAGACCAACCCTTATCTCAAAGGGAAGGTAGCTTATGAGAAGTTTAGCCATAAAGTCTTTGCAAAAAACTGTAAACAAGTTGCGAGAGGGTTTGACTTGCCCTCTTTGATGCGGCTACGACCTCCTCAAAAAGGATTGGTTTAAAGTTATCGGGGTCGTTTACATTGGAGATAACTGAGATGGCTAAAACCTTAAGGCCTGCGTGATTGGCAACGATAACTTCTGGCACGGTTGACATACCCACAGCATCCGCACCTATCATCCGCAAAAACCTCGTCTCAGCAGGCGTCTCTAAACTTGGACCAGGGACGGCTACATACACACCTTCTCGTAAACTTATCCCCAACTCCGCTGAAACTTCCTTTATGATCCTACGCAGTTCTGGGTCGTAGGCTGAGCTTAAATCCGGAAATCTTGGACCCCAAAGCTCGTGGTTTAGACCTCTTAAGGGGTTATCTGGAATAAGGTTAATATGATCCCGGATTATCATCAGGTCTCCCGGGTTAAATTCAAGGTTCAACCCACCAGCAGAATTGGTTGCCAGATAAACCTCGGGCTTAAAGAGTGTCAACACCCTGAGCGGAAGCGTTAATTCCTTAGCAGAATATCCCTCGTAAAAATGAAACCTTCCAGAAAGCATGGCTACTTCAATCCTTCCCAAATGGCCAAAGATCAACTCTCCAGAATGGGTCTCAACCGTTGACCTTGGGAAGTTTGGAATTTTCTTGTAAGGAACAACCAAGACCTTTTCAACTAAGTTTGCTAATTCGGTTAAACCCGTCCCTAAGGTTATAACAACCCTTGGGGAAAAAGGGACAATTTTCTTCAAAAAAGCGTAGGCCTTTTCTACCTTTTTAGTATACCGGTCCTTCATACTCATTGAGGTCAAAGGTGGTTAGCTTTGGTCTTCCCAACTCGTCTATCTCAAAAACTCGGACCTTTATCTCATCGCCTATCTTGTAAACGCTTTTTAAGTCTCTTGGTGGGTTTTCCATCTTTGAGACGTGGAGAAGCCCTACTTTTCCGGGCAAAACTTCTACGAATAGTCCGTAGGGTTCAATCCGAACAACCTTACCCAGGTAGGTCTTTCCCACCTCAACTTCAGCAACAATAGCAAATATCTCCCTTTTTGCCGCCTCTAAGTCTGCCTTCTTCTTTCCCGTAATGGAAACCTTGCCCCCTTCAAGAACCCAGATCACCGTGTTTGTCCTCTCCCTAATCTCTTTTACGGTTTTACCGCCTGGACCGATGATCAAAGGCGCTTTATCTTCAGGAACCTGCACGATCTCAATTAGAGGAGCATAAGGTGAAAGCTCAGGACGAGGCTTTGGGCAGGCGGAATACATCTTATCAAGGATGGCAAACCTTGCCAACTTTGCCCTTTCAAGCGCAGATATCAAAATCTCTTCGGTGATCCCTTTGACTTTGAGGTCCATCTGAAGGCTCGTTATACCCTCATAGGTTCCGGCAACCTTAAAATCCATGTCCCCAAGTTGGTCTTCGTCACCCAATATGTCTGTAAGGATGACCTCCCGTTCATCTTGCTTAACAAGCCCCATAGCTACTCCAGCCACATGCTTCGGCAAAGGAACGCCTGCATCAAAAAGGGCTAAAGAACTTGCGCAAACCGTTGCCATTGAGGAGGACCCGTTTGAAGAAAGCACGTTTGCCACCACCCTGATGATGTAGGGGAATTCCTCTTCAGGCGGTATAAAAGGCTCGATTGCCCTTTCAGCCAAGGCTCCATGTCCGATTTCCCTTCTCCTTGGCGGTCCCCAGGGTCTTGCATCTCCGGTGCAGAAGGGAGGAAAGTTGTAGTGGAGCATGAAGCGTTTAAAGGTTTCTCCTTCAAAGATGGTTTCAACAAGCTGGGCTTCTTCCCTTGAACCAAGGGTTACAGTTGCATAGACTTGGGTTTGCCCTCTACTAAAAATGGCAGAGCCGTGAGGTCTTTCATAAGGATGAAGGTCTATCTTTATCTCTCTTATGTCCTCGGGTCGCCTCCCATCTATCCTTAATCCTGTTTCAAAGAGCTTTCTTCGCATTGTTTCACTGACAAGCTTTTTAAAGTAATACTGAGAAAGACCCTGAAGTTCTGGCTCTACATTCTGCGAGAATTCCTCAAAGACTTCTTGCAAAGCCCTTCTTCTTTCAATCTTATCCAGGATGCTTAAAGCCTGCTCAACCTTCTTTTCGGTAAGTTCTTTTAATCTCTTGTAGAAACCTTCATCAAAGGTCCTAATAAACCCTTCTAACTTATTCCTCTTTAGTCTTTGAGCTAATTCCTTCTGGGCTAAAATCAAAGGTTCGCCAACCTTCAAAGCATAGAAAATGGCTGAAACAACTTTCTCTTCAGGGACCTCTTTTCCGCCCCCTTCAACCATGACCACAGAGCCCTCTCTAAAGCTCACGATAAGGTCAAGCTCTGATTTTTGCCTCTCTTCATAGGTAGGATTGGGAACAAATGTTCCATCGACTAAACCTATTCGTAGTGCTCCGCAGGGTCCATGAAAGGGAATGGGAGAAATGGTTAAAGCTGCCCCTGCTCCTATGATACTTAAAACATCCGGGTCGTACTTTTCATCAGCAGACAGGGTAAGCACTGTAACTACCACTTCGTAGTTAAAGCCGTCCGGGAATAGAGGGCGAAGCGTTCTGTCTACCACTCTGGAAACGAGGATCTCCCTATCCGTTGGCTTACCTTCCCTCTTGATAAACCCGCCAGGGATCTTTCCCCAGGCTGAGCTTTGCTCTCGGTAGTCAACGGAAAGGGGAATAAAATCCAAAGCTTCAGTTAGGGCTTCTCCTAAGCATACGGTGGCTAAGACGGCAGTGCCACCCTGTTTAACCACCACTGACCCACTTGCAAAAAGGGCCAATTCACCCGTTTCAATGATTATGGGATCCTCCTTCCCGACATTGACCTCTACCCTCTCCATACTCACCCCGTTATAGCCATCTCACAAAATTTTCACAAAAATTAATGTAAAATAAAACCAAATATTTGCAAGGATGTTATCAGGCTGTTCGCAAAATCCTTGTTCCTCTCAAGTTATCTTGAGCGAAGCGAAGGGTCCCTAAGCTCCTTCCCCGCTACCCCTGGGGACCACACCCCTTTTATGTCGCCCTGAGCGAAGCGAAGGGTCCCACTTTTCTGTCACCCTGAGTTTTTTCTTTCTTGTCACCCGCGCTTTTCTTGTCGTCCTGAG
>CAZJUD010000172.1:0-11460 GCA_964549125.1 uncultured Caldimicrobium sp. | reverse complement strand
AATATATGAGCTCTTTTAGTTCCTGTTGAGAGGCTTGAGCTTCCATAGAAGTAAAAATAACAGCGCTAAGCATTTTTGTCAAGCCCTAAAAAAAGAGACCCTTCGGCCTTGCGGCCTCAGGGCGACAAAAAAAAACGCCCTCTTCATCCCTCTTGACATTTGGCATAAAGAAACTATATTTATAACAGCTCTTTAAAGGACGCGGGGTAGAGCAGCCTGGTAGCTCGTCGGGCTCATAACCCGGAGGTCGTGGGTTCAAATCCCACCCCCGCAACCATTTTTATCTCTTTTAATAACCTCATAAACCCTCGGGGTGGCAGAGGAAAGCTTTGTCTTTATTCAAAAAGGTCTCTGCATTAAATTCAAACGGGAGGGCTTGAGTGACCCCATACCAAAGAATAAAAAATCAAATCCTCCGCAGGCTTACTCAGGGCAAAGCTACCTTTTGGCAGTTAGTAAACTATCAGGATAGTCATCTTGTTGATTTCCTTGAGGCTATAAAGGAGCTTCTAAAGGAAGGCATTGTCAAATATGAAAAACCCTTTTTTTATCTTTCCTCAGCCTACGATGGACTACCCTATGAAGACCCAGGTTGTCTTTTCTGTAGTTCCTTTTCTAAGAGTAAGTTTTGGCAAGAGCTTTTAGAGAGGTTTAAAGAGTTAACAAAGGACCGCCCCCTGCCAACGAGCGATTACGACCAAGGTTTTATCCGCCCCATCGACACGGTAAGAAGGCTTGCTTTCATCTACGAGCGGGGTGACCTTGAAGGTACAGAAGTTTTTATCCTTGGTGACGATGACCTTCTTTCCCTTGCCATGGCTCTTACTAAGCTTCCCAAAAGGGTCGTTGTCGTAGAAATAGATGAAAGGATAAACGATTTCATAAGAAGAAAGGCAAAAGAAATCGGTTATGATGCCCTTGAGGTTTACAACTACAATGTAATAGATAGCTTGCCCTCCCATTTAGAAAAGGGCTTTGATGTCTTCTTTACCGACCCGGTTGAGACTGAAAAGGGATTAAAGCTCTTTGTCAGCAGGTGCATAAGCTCCCTTAAAGGGAAGGGATCAGTAGGTTATATGGGGTTTACCCATAGGGAAGCCTCCCTCAGAAAATGGCGGGACTTTGAGAAATTTCTCATCGATTCTGGCTTTGTGATAACCGATATTCTTCGTGATTTTACAACCTATCCTGAAGCAGAAAATCAATGGGAGGATTTTTACCGAACCTACCGTATCATGCGGGAGTTTGACCTTGACCTTCCTGATGTTGACTGGTATAAAAGCTGTCTTCTAAGGTTTGAAGTGGTTGAGGGTCCCTACCTTTTACCCATCGACAAGCCAAAAGACCTTGAAGAGCTTTATTTTGACGAGGAAGCCTGGGCAACGCCCCTTCCATCCTATCTTGAAAAGAAGGAGGGACGATAATGGCTTACACCACCTCTGATTTCAGAAGAGGGTTAAAGATTGAGTGGGAAGGAAAACCCTACGAGGTCATCGATTTTCAGCATACCAAAGTAGCTCAAGGTCAGGCTACAGTCAGAACAAAGCTAAAGGATTTAATCACAGGAAGGGTTCTTGAGGTAAACTTTCGATCTGGAGAGAGGTTTGAAAAGCCAGACCTTGAAGAAAAGAAGGCTCAATTCCTTTATAAGGAAGGAGACCGCTTTGTGTTTATGGACCTTGAGGAGTATGACCAAATTTATGTAGATAAAAAGGAAGTGGGCGAGGCAGAAAAGTATCTTACGGAAAACCTTGAAGTCTCTCTACTTTTTTATAAGGGCAAAATAATCGGCATTGAGCTACCCAAGGTAGTTGAGCTAAAGGTTGTTTCTGCTGAACCAGGGGTTAAGGGGGATACCGTTGGCTCGGCAACTAAATCAGCAACCTTAGAGACCGGGATTGTTATTCAAGTTCCCCTTTTTGTTAACGAAGGGGACATCGTGCGGGTTGATACAAGAACAGGAGAATACGTAGAGAGGGCAGGCTAAAGATGCTAACCCTAAAAAAACTTCAAGAATTTAAGGAATACTTAGAGAGCGGTGCCTTTATTGAAGATTTTGAGATGAGAACGCCCGATGGTCAAGCTGAAATGCTTGACATGATCGACCTTCTTTTTGAAATCTGCGAGAAGGCAAACGAGGTTATAAGCCAGCATTTTTACCGAAGGCTTCAGGGCGTGCCCATCGGCGAAAGCGGCAAAGACTTAAATTAACATGGTCTTTTTTGTTAGGGCAAGGTACTACTTCAGTTATGCCGAATCGCTTTTAAAGGAAATTCAGTCAGGCAGAAGAGTTCTTACCCCAACCTTAGCCTTAGATATTTTCTCCCTCGGTTTAAAAGCCCTCTATGCCCTTGAAGTAGCAAAGCCAGAGGATCAAAAACCAAGCTTAGATGAACTTGTTCAAAGGGTCTCTGCTTCTATCTCACCCGGTTTGAAGAGACTGATCTTTGAACTGAAAGAAGAGCTTAAAGGATTATCCTCCGAGGATGTAGCTCAAAAGGGGCCAACCATCCTTGAAAAGCTTTCGGAATATCTTATCCTTGTTAAGGAAGAACTAAAACCCATTCTTTAGGCACAAAATCAAAATGAAGGAGTGGTCTCCTTGATGATAGATTGGTGCAAGCTTAGCCCTTTAATCCTTGAAAACCTGGGAAGTGGTGTAATTTTAATCTCTGAAGACCGAACCATCGTTTACGCAAACAAAAGGGCTTGTGAGCTCCTAAGGCAAAATAAAGAGGACCTCATCGGAAGGGACGCAAGGAGAACCCTTTTTGCCCTTTTTTCTGATGGTACTTCTTGCTCTTATGAAACTCTACTTCAAGAAGGTAGTGTTTGCGAGTGTGATGCCCTTTTAAACAGAGGAGATGGAGAAACCTTCTTCGCTCACCTCTTTGCAACCATGATAAGAATTGAAGGCAGACCTTATGTGCTTGTTAACTTCTATGATATCACACCTCAAAAGGAACTTGAAAAGAAGCTCTATCAGGCGGCAATAACTGACCCTTTAACCAAGCTTTACAACCGCAGGTTTGCCGATGAAATTCTTAAGCAAGAAAAGCTCTCCTACAAACGTTATAAAACTCCCTTTTGCATACTTCTTATCGACCTTGATAACTTTAAGGTAATAAACGACGTTTATGGTCACGATGTTGGAGATAAGGTGTTGGTTGCTGTAGCTAATCTCTTAAAAAGAAGCGTTAGGGAATCAGATGTCGTTGCAAGATGGGGAGGAGAGGAATTTCTCATTATCCTTCGAAGGATTGAGCTTGAAGATGCAATTAAAGTTGCCGAAAAGGTTAGGAACGCAATCTGTCAATTAAGCATCCCACCTGTTGAGGGCATAACAGCGAGCATAGGGGTCTCCTGCTATAGCGGGGAAGGGGATGTCTATGACCTTATAAGAAAGGCTGACCTTGCCCTCTATCAAGCCAAGGCTCAAGGAAAAAATTGCGTAATCCTTTTTTAGTGCTATTTTTAAAACATGGACGAAGAAAGGATAAAAATTTACCTTGAGTTCCTTGCCTGCCCAAAATGTAAAGGAGACCTTGTCTATCATAAAGCTGAAAAGATGGAAGGTTTTCTCTGTCCAAAATGTTTGCTTCTCTATCCTATAGTAGAGGACATTCCTGAGATGCTGATCGAAGCTGCAATACCCCTAAAAAATGAGCCATCCTCAAAAGGTTAAACCCGTCCTCTTTTTTATTGCCTTGACCTCAAGGGACCTAAGCCTTAAAAAAGCACTCTTAAAAGGTCTTGAAAACACCCTCGGTATGGTTGTCCTTGAAGGACCTGTTTATGAATTTAGCAAGTTCACTTCCTACTACGAAGAAGAGATGGGCACACCCCTTTTTAAAACCCTACTTTTTTTTGAAATTTTAAAGGACCCTGAGGAGCTTGTTGAGCTTAAGCATCTTTGCTATGAAATGGAAAAAGAGCATTCTCAGGATGGGAAAAGGCTTATAAACCTTGACCCAGGTTATTTGACCCTCTCTAAGGTTATCCTTTCAACCTTTAAAGACTATGCTCATCGGATATACCTTGGTAGGTCTGTTTTTGCTGAAGTAGAATACATCTTCAAAGAGGGCTCATTTAGGCCTATGCCTTGGACCTACCCTGATTATCAAGACCCCCTAATAATCTCTACCTTCAACCAAGCTCGGGAAATATACAAAAGGAAGCTAAGGTGCTTGTAGACCAAAGGGGAAGAAGGATAGAATACCTTCGGATCTCGGTAACTGACCGTTGTAACTTTCGCTGCATCTACTGCCAATCTAAGGGACCGTTTAAGTTTTTGCCCCATGAGGAAATCTTGACTTTTGAGGAGATTGAAAGGATTGTCCGGGTAGGTGTTGAGCTCGGGGTAAAGGTAGTAAGGCTAACGGGTGGTGAGCCTCTGCTAAGGAAAGGGGTTGTTGAATTAGTAGAAAGGCTTGCAAAAATCCCTGGTTTAGAAGACCTAAGCTTAACCACAAACGGCTACTTCCTTTCCGAGTTAGTAAAACCCCTAAAGGATGCGGGACTAAAAAGAATAAACATCAGCCTTGATACCCTTTCTGAAAAAAAGTTTTCTGAGCTTACGGGAGGCTTCTCATTAAAAAAGGTAATGGAAGGGCTCTTTCTTTCCCTTTCTGCTGGCTTTACTGCAGTAAAGATAAACTCGGTAATCATCCGAGACTTTAACGATGATGAATGCGAGGAGCTTGCAAAGCTCAGCATAGAGCTACCAGTTGAGGTTAGGTTTATAGAGTTTATGCCCCTTGGTGGGAACCCATTATGGGATGAAAGCCGAGTTGTACCCATCTCTGAAATCAAAGAAAGGGTTGAAAGGTTGGGGAAGCTTTTTCCTGCTGAAAAAGTGGGGAAGGGTCCGGCAACTGTGTACCGATTTGAAAAGGCTAAAGGGAGGGTTGGTTTTATCTCCCCTCTCTCAAGCCACTTTTGCGGGGCTTGCAATCGCTTAAGGATCACAGCTGACGGAAGGCTTAGACCTTGTCTTTTCTCAGATGAAGAGATAAACTTAAAAGACTACTTAAGAGGAAAAAAAGGCTCCCTTGAAGAAGCCTTTAGAGAAGCCCTACGAATAAAGCCTGAAATAGGCGTTAAAGCATCAACTCAAAGACCGATGAGGTCTATAGGTGGTTAAATGAAAAGGGGAAGGAAGCCCGAAAAGAAAAAGAGTATTTATCTTGTGCATGGAACTACAAGACCTGGGAGACCGGAAAGGGTTTTAAAGGGGTATGAGCCGATCCCTTGCGGTACCTATGCTCTGGTTGAGATGCCAGATAGCCGGAAGGAAGTTTTTTATCTTGATGATTTTTCTTACGCTATTCCCATGGACATAGAGGGGTTACCAACCATCCTTCGCAGAGCAAACCCTAAGGAGGTTGCCACTCATAAAAAGAGGCTTGAGCTTGAGGATAAGGGGAAGGAATTTTGTAAGCAGTTTGCTAAGGAATTGGGCTTAGAGATGAATCTTGTTGATGTAGAGTGCTACTTTGACCGCACGAAGATAATCTTCTACTATACCGCCGAAGGAAGGATCGACTTTCGGGAGCTTGTTAAACAGCTTGCCAAAGCTCTTAGGATGCGCATTGAGATGCGGCAGATTGGCGTTAGGAACGAAACAGGGCTTCTTGGTGGGATAGGCTACTGCGGAAAAGAATTCTGCTGTGCTCAATACCTTAAAAATTTTCAGCCCCTGACTATTAGGATGGCTAAGGAGCAGGGCTTAATCCTTGACCCAAATAAAATCTCCGGACCTTGCGGAAGGCTTCTCTGCTGCTTAACCTACGAAGAAAACTGGTATAAGGAGTGCTTAGCAGACCTTCCTCGTCTTGGGAGTAAAATTTCTTTGGGAAACGAAAACTTTCGTATCCTAAAATACAACTTTTTCCAACGAGTCGCAACCCTTGAGAAAGAAGATGGAACCATCCACTCTGTGTCCTTGGAGGAGTTAAAAAACTTTGTGCTAAAGGAAGAGATGCCTGAAGAGCCGGAGGAAGGGTTAAGGAATGGCTAAAAGGTTCTACATCACTACCCCAATCTATTATGTAAACAGTCTTCCCCATCTTGGGCATGCCTATACTACGATCGTTGCCGACGCCTTAGCAAGGTTCTACCGTCTTCAAGGGTATGACGTCTTTTTCTTGACGGGTACTGATGAGCATGGGGACAAAATTGCAAAGGCAGCGGAAGCTCAAGGCAAAACCCCTCAAGAGTTTGTGGATGAAGTAGCAAACATCTTTAAAGAAACTTGGGATAAGCTTGGGATAACCTGTAGCTTCTTTATCAGGACCACCTCGGAGAAGCACAAGCGGGTTGTGCAACATGTGCTTCAAACCCTGTTTGATAAGGGAGAGTTCTACCTTGACGAATACGAGGGGAACTACTGCTTTGGTTGTGAAAGGTTTCTTACGCCGAAGGAGCTTGACGAAAAAGGGCTCTGTAAGGACCACAAGGCTCCCCCTGTCTACTTAAAGGAAAAAAACTACTTCTTTAACCTTGAAAAATACCGAGACTGGCTAAAGGATTATCTGGTAAAGAATGAGGTCATCTATCCGAGCTTTTACCGAGAAGAGGTGCTAAACCTCCTTGACGAGCCTTTACCTCCACTTTGCATATCCCGACCAAAGAGCAGGCTTTCCTGGGGTATTGAGCTACCTTTTGATAAAGATTATGTTACCTATGTATGGTTTGATGCATTGTTAAACTATCTAACGGGGATAGGCTACCCTGACGAACCTTCTTGGCAAACTTACTGGGCAAACTCTCATCATCTCATCGCAAAGGATATCCTTCGGCCTCATGCTGTTTACTTCCCAATCATGCTTAAAGCCCTTGGGATACCCATGTATAAGAAGCTATTTGTGCATGGCTATTGGCTTATGGGCAGCCTTAAAATGTCAAAGAGCCTTGGTAACATCGTTTCTCCTCTTGAGCTTGCCCAAACCTTTGGCATTGACCAAATAAGGTATTATCTGCTTCGAGACATGGCTTTTGGTTACGATGCGGAGTTTAGCCTTGCTAATCTTATAAACCGAATTAATGCTGACTTAGCAAACGACTACGGAAACCTTGTAAACAGAGCCCTAAGCTTCCTTGAGAAAAACTTTGACGGGACCATTCCTGAATGGGGTGAGCTAACCCCTGAAGATAGGGAATTCCGCGAAAAGGTAGAAAGGGGGATTAAAAGATACCTTGAAGAGTTTCCGAGGCTAAACTTTCATATTGCCTTGGAGGAACTTTGGCAAGCCATCCGCTTTGCCAATGTCTACATCGATAGGGAAGCCCCTTGGACAAGGGTCAAGGAAGGAAACTACAAAAGAGCAGGAACTATACTAAGAAATGTTATTTCAGCCATAAAGAGCTTTGCCCTTGCCTTATATCCTGTGCTTCCCAACTCTTCTCAAACCCTTATTTCAGCCCTCTCTGTCATCCCGAGCATTTCATCTATCATTCCTTGCGAAGCAGGAAACCTCTCCTTTCAAGACCTCCTCAACTGGGACCTCCCAGCTTCTGGCACAAAGATTAACAAATGCGGTCCCCTTTTCCCAAGGGTAGATGAGAAGCAAATTCCAAAGGAGGAACCTAAGGTGGAAACAAAGAAGGAGCTTGAAGTAAAAGATGAGCCTCAATCCATCACTATTGACGAGTTTCGGAGGATTGACCTTAGGGTTGCTAAGGTGATTTCTGCGGAAAAGGTTCAAGGTGCAGACAGGCTCCTTAGGCTTGAAGTTAGCTGTCCTGAAAAAAGGCAGATCGTTGCAGGAATCGCTGAATTCTACGAGCCTCAAGATCTCATCGGGAAGGAAATCGTCATCGTTGCCAATCTTAAACCTGCAAAGATCAAAGGCATAGTGTCTGAGGGTATGCTCCTTGCCGCAAAGGATGCCAACGGCTTATCCATAATCATTCCCGAAAAGGAAAGAGAACCTGGAGCTAAGGTTGGTTAAATTCAACCCCTTTGAAATCCCCTTTGAAGAGCTTTTAGAAATCTGCCGAGAAAGACATGGACATCTTTGCGCAGGGCAGGTGCTTGGGGCTCGTTTAGCCCTTCTCGGTCTTAGGCTTATCGGAATTAAGGACCCCTACGGTGAAGACAGAAAAAAGTTTTTAGTCTGGGTTGAGATTGACCGGTGCGCTACTGATGCCATCCAAACGGTTGCCGGAGTTAGCCTTGGCAAAAGGACGATGAAGTTCGTTGATTATGGAATCATGGCAGCAACTTTCTTCAACCTGGAGACAGGTAAAGCCTTTAGGATTGTTGCTAAGGAATCAGCCAAAGAGGAGGCCAAAAGATACTTCCCAGAAATTGCAAGCCCCGCTCAAAGAGAGCTCTTAGCTTACAAAATAATGCCTGACGAAGACCTTTTTAGGATTGAAGAAGTAGAGGTGCTTTTATCAGAATTCGACCTTCCAGGGAAACCTCGAAGAAAGGTTGTTTGCGAAGAATGCGGAGAAACTGTAAGAGATGGAAAGGAGGTTTTAAAGGAAGGGCGAACCCTTTGTAAGGTATGTGCAGGGCTTTCTTACTTTAATGCTTTATCCAGGAGGCCAGTGCATTTCCCTTCCCGCTAAGAAGTGGAAATGCACATGAAAAACCGTTTGCCCTGCCTCTTCGTTGCAGTTTACCACAACCCGATAGCCCCTTTCAGCAACGCCAAGCTCCTGAGCAAGCTTTTTCATCACAAGGAAGATATGACCGATAAGGTCTTTATCCTCCTCTGTGAGCTCAAGAAGGGTTGAGATATGCTTCTTTGGAATGACAAGGATATGATAAGGAGCCTGAGGGTTGATATCATGAAAGGCAAGCACCTTATCATCTTCATAAACAACCTTGGCTGGAATTTCCTTGTTTACAATCTGGCAAAAAATACAGCTCATCTTAAACCCCCCTTTTTAAGCTAACGTCTATTTTAAGATTAATTTTTGCATAGTCAAGAAGGATCACACTATCTTTATCTTCCCCCACAGAAAGGCACTGTCTCTCAAGATAGCAATAACGCCAAGAATGTCTTCCCTCTTTTTTATCTCCCTTTCAAGAAGCTTAAAGTCCCTCTTATCTCGTAGGATGTTTCCTAAGGCGGTGGCTAAGGCATCGGCATAGGCGGTATCCTTAGCAAGGACAGTAATGGCATCAGCTTTCCCTAAGCTCAAACTATGACCTATTTTCCCTGATGATGTACAAACTCCACAGGGCTGAAGTTCTTTTGGGACAAGGATGGTTAGATTAGAAAAGACGGTATCTCCAGAAAAGACCTTTACTCTGGCATCACGCTGAAGAGAAAGAAAGATGTCCCCTCCATTTTCAACGGCGATAACCCTTGTCAATCCCCTTCGCAACATCTCCATTCCTACAGCTTCAGCAATGGCACCAGCAACGCTCGCCATAGGACCAACCCCAGCCCTCTCAGCTGCCCTAAGCATTCTCTTCACAATCTCTGGCGCTAAAGGGTCAAAGGGTAGAGGAACCAAACTCTTTAAAAAAGGCGGATTTTTAAAGATGTATTCTTCGAGAGGTGCGCGAACCTCTCGGACGATTTTAACAGCCTCTTGAGTAAACTCTCTTTCGGCAAGGATAAAAAGGTCCGTCTGTTTTACAACTACACGGAAGGTGGTAAGCCCAGGGGAAACTTCAGTACGGTAAAAGGTAATTCCTGCATAACGGTGCATGCCTATATGTTAGCATAAACCTTGAAGTTTTCTTCTGAAATAATAAAAAGAGGGGGAGAGCCCCCCTCAGGATTGAATTTTAACCTAAGATGCTTCTTAGGTCTTCATCAGGCGTTGTGATGGGTTTTAAGTTGTAATTCTGGATGATGAAGTTACTCACATTTTTGCTCAAAAAGGCTGGCATGCTTGGACCAAGCCTCATGTTCTTTATACCGAGATAAAGGAGGGTAAGAAAAATGGCTACTGCCTTCTGCTCATACCACGAAAGGATGAGAGAAAGGGGTAGTTCGTTTACGCCAACTCTGAAGGCTTGAGAAAGGGCTAAGGCGATCTGGATGGCAGAGTAGGCATCGTTACACTGACCGATATCTACAAGCCTTGGGATTCCCTCTATAGCTCCAAGGTCTTTATCAAAGAACCTAAATTTCCCGCAGGCAAGGGTTAAAACAAGGCAATCCTCTGGAACCTTTTCCACGAACTCGGTGTAGTAGTTTCTTACTGGCTTTGCACCGTCGCACCCGCCGACGAGGAAAAAGTGCCTAATCTTGCCAGCCTTAACCAAATCTATAATCTTGTCGGCAACGGATAAAACTGCATTCCGGGCAAAGCCGGTCATGATCTCTTTGCCAGGAATATCTTCCTTGAAACCTTCCATGGCTAAAGCCATTTCAATAACCGGGGTAAAATCTTCGTCTGGCAAATGCTTTACCCCAGGATAACCTACTGGTCCAAGGTTAAACACCCTCTCCTTGTAGGAATCCTTAGGAGGCATAAGGCAGTTTGTAGTCATAACAATAGGTCCAGGGAAGGCATCAAATTCCTTCTGCTGGTTTTGCCAAGCTGTTCCGTAATGACCGGCAAGGTGAGGAAACTTCTTTAGCTCAGGATAACCATGGGCAGGAAGCATCTCGCCATGAGTGTACACATATATACCTTTACCCTCTGTCTGTTTTAGAAGCTCATAAAGGTCTTTGAGGTCGTGACCGGAGACTAGGATGGCTTTTCCTTTTTTGGCACCAAGGGATACCTTTGTTGGTTGTGGATGACCAAAGGCTGAAGTATTTGCCCTATCCAAAGCCTCCATAGTAAGAAGATTTAACCTTCCAGCCTCCAAAGCCCGCTCAACCCAGGTCTTAAGGTCTGAAGTCTTATCCTTGAAGATGTTTACTAAAAGCTCTTTAAAGCCTTTGTATACCTCTTCATTTCTTACTCCAAGCTTTTCAGCATGGTAGGCATAGGCAGAAATACCCTTTAAACCATAAAGGATGGTGAGCTTAAGGCTTCCTACATCCTCTCCCTCTTCACTAAATATTGATGGTTCAATCTCTCTTTCTTCTCCTTGCTTAATAAGCTCTTCCATTGATTTTGATGGCTTAAAGTTGCTAATCGGAGAATCAGTTTGGATGTTTGCTTCCTTTTTTAAAGACTCCCTAAGCTCTACGGCCCTTTCAATGTAATCTCTAATCCTCTCAGGGTCAAAATTAACGTTCGTCAAAGTTGAAAAAAGCGCCTCCATCAAGAAGAAATCAACCTTGGGTTTTTTTACTCCCCTTTCCTCGGCTAAAAGGGCAACCTCAGCCAAACCAGCGCAGGCATAGATTAATAGGTCCTGTAAAACATCTGTCTCGTGGCTTTTACCACAAACTCCGCGAACGGTGCAAGCAAATCCCTTTGCTGTTTGTTCGCACTGATTACAAAACATACACCCACCTCCTTAAGCTTTTTTAGCATGAAAACATTAACATAAGAGATGGGAAGAAATATGTACATGAGTTGGGAGAACACATA
>CAZJUD010000171.1:0-16585 GCA_964549125.1 uncultured Caldimicrobium sp. | reverse complement strand
CCGAGGCCCTTCCCTCTCTCCCTCTTAGGCATAGGCTCAAGACGGCTCCTCTTCGTGTCGCCCTAAGGGAGAGCTAAATGATATTATAGCTCCTTATTGTTAAGGGCGTAAGGTTTGAAGGATCTAAGAAAGGTAATCATTTGCTTTGCTTAAGATGGCAAGGGATGCTTCCAAGGATTTGGGGACAGCCTTTTACCCATCTTGCTAAAATCAAAAATTAGGTTTATTTTAATTGTGTAGCTTTTGGGCGGTTAGCTCAGTGGTAGAGCGCCATCCTCACACGGTGGATGTCGGAGGTTCGAATCCTCCACCGCCCATTTATAAAAAATCCTCGCGGGAAGAGATAGCAGGCTTCCCGCCAAATTGGCCAAGGGGGTTGAGTTATGTTTGAACTACCAAAGGTAAAGCGCTTCCGCCGTTGGGAAACCCTTTTCATCATCCACCCAGACAGGGTTGATGAAAAGCAGAGCGTCTTGGACAAGCTTCAGCAGATTGTCGAAAACAAGGAGGGGAAAATTCTTAAGCTTGAAGAATGGGGTATGCGAAAGCTTGCCTATCCTATTGCCAAGAGAAAGACCGGTTATTATGTGCTTGCTGAATTTTATGGGCTTTCCGACCTTCCGAAGGAGCTTGAAAACTTTTTCCGTATAGATGAAAGGGTAATAAGGTATATTGTGGTCAAACTTGATGACAGGTATGTGCCTGAAGCTCAGGCTTAAGCTTAATCAGAACAAAAGGGGGTGAAAGATATGGACAATCAAGTTACCATTCAGCGGAGGTTCTTCCCTAAGAAAAAGGTTTGCAAATTCTGTGCAGACCCTAACTTGGTTATCGATTACAAAAAGCCTGAAGTTTTGAAACCCTTCCTTAACGAAAAGGGGATGATCCTTCATCGCAGGCAAACCGGCACCTGTGCATATCATCAAAGAAGATTGACAACCGCCATCAAAAGGGCAAGAATAATAGCTCTTCTTCCCTTCGTGGCTGATGTCGAGCTTGAGTAGGAGGTTGCATGATGGAGGTCATACTAAGGACAGATGTGCCAAAGCTTGGTAAAGCTGGAGACATTGTTAAGGTTAAGGACGGGTTTGCCAGAAATTACCTTATACCTAAAGGATTAGCCATACCTGCTAATCAAAAAACCATCAAAGCTCTGGAAAACCAAAGAAAGGTCATCCTTGCTAAGGCTGAAAGGGAACGTAGAAAAGCTCAAAGCCTTGCGGAAAAGCTCACCGGGCTTACTCTTACCTTCTACCGTAAGGTTATAGAAGGGGATAGGATCTATGGTTCCATCTCAGCCCAGGACATAGTTAAAGCTTTAGAGGAAAAGGGATTGAGCCTTGAAAGAAGGTTTGTTCTCCTTGAAGAGCCAATCAAACAGCTTGGAACTCATGAAATACCCATCCGTTTAGGACCGGATGTAGAAGTAAAAATCAACGTTGAAGTCATTGAAGAGAAGTAACATTTTATATTTTAATGGCAAAACGAAAAAGTTCCTCAGTTAAGGCTTCAACCGTTGGTCTCCCTGAGGGGGTGCTTCCCCCTCAGGATGAGCAGGCAGAAAAGTATGTCCTTGCCTCGGTCCTCGTTGACCCCTCATCCATCGTTAAGGTCGCAGACCTCCTTACGCCAGAAGATTTCTACTATCCTGCCAACAGAGAGGTCTATCAAGCAATGCTTTCCCTCTTTGAAAGGGATGAGCCCATCGATATCGTTACCCTTTATCATGAATTGGAAAAGCTTGGGACCATTGACCGAGTTGGCGGAGCCGTTTATCTTGCAGAATTAGCAAAGCTTCTTCCAACCTCTTCTCACATCGTCTACTACGCAAAGATCGTTAAGGAAAAAAGCATCCTTCGGGCGATAATCGAACTGGCTAATGACCTTATCTACAAGGTCTACTTTTCTGGCGAACCATCCCATGAGCTTTTAGCCTATGCCGAAAAGGTCCTTTTTGACCTTGCCTACTACGGGAAAAAAGAGACCTTTGCTCCTATAAAAGAGGTAATCAAGGATACGATCAAAGGTCTTGAGCAGATCTATCAAAAGGGAGACCTAATTACTGGTTTGCCTACGGGATTTGTAGAGCTTGATCGTTTGACCGCTGGCTTTCAGAGAGGAGACCTCATCATCCTTGCCGCAAGACCGGGGATGGGTAAAACCGCTCTTGCCCTTGACATAGCAAGGGGTGCGGCAAAGCTTTCAAACCTTGGGGTAACAATTTTTTCCTTAGAGATGAGCAAAGAACAGCTCGTCTCAAGAATGCTATGCGCAGAGGGCAGGGTTAATTTTCATCGCTTTAGAACCGGTCAACTTGAGCCTCAGGAATGGCAAAGGATCATCTCAGCTGCAAACACCTTAAGCCAACTTCCCATCTTCATTGACGATACAAGCTCCTTAAACATCCTTGAGCTTAAGGCAAAGGCAAGAAAGACCATGAAGGAATGCCCCTTAGGGCTTATCATCGTTGACTACCTTCAGCTTATGAAGAGCTTAGAGAGAAAGGAAAGGAGGGAGCAGGAAATATCTGAGATTTCAGCAGGGCTTAAGGCTTTAGCCAAGGAGCTAAACGTCCCTGTGCTTGCCCTTTCTCAGCTTAATCGTAAGTTTGAAGAAAGACCGGATAAGCGCCCCCAGCTTGCAGACCTCAGAGAATCAGGAGCTCTTGAGCAGGACGCCGATGTGATCCTCTTTATCTACCGGGACGAGGTTTACAACAAAGACACTCCCGAGAAGGGGGTTGCAGAGATTATCATCGGAAAGCAAAGAAACGGTCCAGCAGGAGTGATAGTAAAGCTTGCCTACCTTTCTCAGTACACTACCTTTGGTAACCTCGAGAAAAAACCTTAGCTCTTAACCACTAACACCGGAACTTCAGATAAGCCTACCACTTTTTCAGTTACACTACCAAGAAGGAACTTTTTAATTCCTGATTTTCCATAAGAACCCATAACGATTAGATCTATACCCTTCTTCGCCGAAAATTCGATAATTTTTTCATGAGGTACTCCATCCTCTATGCTTGAAAAGCAAGATATGCCTTCAAGCTCGCACTTTTTAGCAAGAGTCTCTTGGGCTGAAGCCAAGGCTTTTCTTTGAGACTCTACAAACTTTTCTAAAGTTTCCATAAGTTGGGGACTCTCAGACTCAAAGGCAATAGGCTCAACTTCAACGACAGACAAAAGGTTGAGCTTTGCCGAAAAGACCTTGGCAAGGTCTATAGCTTTATAGCCAGCCCGCTGTGCTGGACCTGAGCCATCAGTTGGGACTAAAAGGTTCTCAAGCTTGAAGGAGGCTGCTTTAGGGACGATAAGAACGTCAACTGAGCTCCCGGCAAGGAGTTTATAAGAGGTGCTCCCAAGCAAGGCTTTTGCTAATCCTGTCTTTCCAGTTTTCCCAGCAACTATAAGATTACAGCCTTCAGTTAAAGAACAATCGACGATCTCGGTTGCCGGGTCTCCTTTGCGGACTGTGGTTGAGATGTCTGCGCCAAGCTCACTTGCTATAGCTTCGGCTTTTTTAAGTATGCCTTCAGCTCCCTTCCTTAAAAGGTCCTCCATACCAAGAAAAAGGGAAAGGGCACTTGTTAATTCACCTTTTAATTGAAGAACCGTCAAGGCAAGAACCTCAGCCTTTAACTTCTTAGCTAAGCTTATGGCATACTTTAAAGCGTTAAAGCTTTCCTCTGAACCGTCTACAGCAACTAAGATTTTTTGATAGACAGACATAGCTTCCCCCCTTTAAGACGCCATCTTGGAAAGAATTTTTAAGAATAAACAACCCGAGGTCAAGCACAAAATATTGTGATTTGGCATGTTTTTTAAGAAGTTTTTTTAAATATTAAAACTTTTGTTCTTTATTTGATAAATTTTACCATCTAAGCTACTTTGAATCAACTTAGTTTTCTGCAGCAACTGGTTATATTTACTTTTTAGGACTTCTTCAATGAATTTACCACTCTGCCATGCTGAGCTTAGAAATAGGCATTCTCCAAAGGTTGCCTGAGAGATGGTGCCCCATAGGCTCATGCCTCGGAGGACATGGAGAGGAAAGATCCTTCACCACTCTCGGTGATAAAACATCCTTGTAAAAAAGCTCTAATTCCATCCTTGCTAAAAAGCATTGAAGTTGTTATAGTTAAACTTAACTTAAAGGAAAGGAGGTTTTTTCGTATGCTAAAAACCCAGTCCTTTGCCAGGAAAATCAGCCTTTATATTCTTCTTATTGTTGTAATGATTATGACCATCGGGGGTATTTTTTACCTAACTCAAGAATTTTTACTTACTAAAATGGAAAATAAATTGAGGTTTTATGAAAAAATTGTTGAAGAACTTGAAAGGGCAAGAACTGAACATTTGAGGTGGAAGGTAAATGTGTTAACCGGTTTTATAAACGAGAATTGGACGGAAATTAAGACTGATGATTCTGTCAAAATTATCTCAGCCTTAAAGGGAAGGGTATCTTATCAGAAGCTTAACGAGATTGAAAATTTAGGCAACCAGATGAACGATATAGTCTTAAAAATATCTAATTCTAAGTCTTTAGATGAAGCTTTTGGACATTATAATGATTTTCAAAAGTTTTCTAAGTCATATCTATGGGAGGGCTTGGAGAGTATAATAAATGACATAAGAAGTGTAAAAGATAACGAAAGAAAGAATTTCGTAAAAACTAAACGAATCTTACAAATTTTATATGTCTTATTAGTTTTTCCTATATTTTTCTTACTTTTTTTACTTCTAAGATTTATTGAAAGACAAATAAAAGAACCTATTGCCCAGGTTGAAAAAGCCACAGATGCGATGTCCCAAGGTGACCTAACAGTTGAGGTTAAAATGGAAAGACAGGACGAATTTGGACTCATCCTTTCAGCCATATCTAAAGCCAATAATTCACTTAAAGAATTGATACGAATAGCCAAGAAAAACTCAGAAGAAATGGAGGCATTTTTAGAAGAGTTTTATGCCAGTCAAACTACCGTTTCACAGGAGATGGTTAGGTCAGCGCAGAATTCTCAGCAGATCCTTGAGCAAGCAAGCCTTGTCGCCATGACCATCGAAGAAGCAGCTACTGCAACAAATGAAATAACTAAAGCCATCGAGGAGATAAGCAAGAACACTACTATGGCTTCTTCAATAAGTAAAGAAGCAGTAACCAAAGTGATGAATAGCCAAGAGGTTATGCAGAGGCTTCGGAACATTACGGAAGAGGTTTCCAGTGTTGTTGAATTAATATCTAACATTGCTGAGCAGACAAAACTTTTAGCTTTGAACGCATCCATTGAAGCGGCAAGAGCAGGAGAAGCAGGAAAAGGCTTTGCCGTCGTTGCTAACGAAGTAAAAGAGCTTGCTAAAAGGGTTAGCGATGCTACCGCCGAGGTAGTTGAAAAGCTTTCTAAAATTCAAACGGAGACCGAGGTTGCTGTTAAATCAACGGATGTAGTAGCAGAGATTGTAAGAAAAATTGAAGAGATAGCCACTGTGATTGCTGCTGCTGTTGAAGAACAAACCATTGCCATTAGAAACATTGCAGACCAGATAAACTTAACCAGGGATACCGCAAACTACATGGCTAAGAACGCTGAAGAAACCTATAAAACCGCTACCTTGATCGAAGAAACTGCAACTCACCAAAGGGAAAAAGTTGAAGAACTAAAGAAATTGACTGAAAGGCTAAAGCAGGTATTAAGCAGGTTTAAAGTATAGCCCTTTTAGTGATGTAAGCTTTTACCGCCTCAACATCATTGGGAAGAATTTCAACCCTCTGAGGTAGATCCTTTAGTCTTTCGACCTCCTCAGGAAGATCAAGGTCTTTCCCCATAGCTTTGCTTACCGTGTCTGGAAATTTGGCTGGATGTGCCGTTGCCAAACAGACCATCGGATATCCATCCCTAAAACTGAGACCAGCCTTTACCCCTACAGCTGTATGCGGGTCTAAAACATAACCGTAACTCTTGTAGAATTCGGCTATGCATTGAAGGGTTTCCTCCTCAGAAATGCTTCTTGACAAGAAGTCCTCTTGAACCTTCTTTACTTCTTCTTCTGAAAACCTTAAGGCTTTTTCTTTTGTAAAGGTCTCCATAAGAATTCTCACCTTCTCTCCATCTTCTCCATAAAAATAGTAAAGGTAGCGCTCAAAGTTGCTCGCAACTTGAATATCCATCGAAGGGCTGATTGTGGGTTTCACCTTTTTTACGGAATAGTCTCCAGCGTTGACAAATCTTGTTAGAATGTCGTTTTCGTTCGTTGCAAGGATAAGCCTTTCAATCCTCTCCTTACCTAACATCCTTCTTGCTACATAGCCAGCAAAGATATCTCCAAAGTTTCCGGTTGGAACAGAAAACCGGAGGCTTTTTTTCTTTTCTAACTCTGAAACTCTAAAGTAGGCATAAAAATAGTAGACTATCTGAGGAAGGAGCCTTGCCCAGTTTATGGAGTTGACAGCAGTGAGGCGGAACCTCTTCTTAAAAGGGATGTCCATAAAGATGGATTTAACAATGGTTTGGCAGTCATCAAAGGTCCCTTGAATGGCAAGATTGTGGATGTTTTCATCTAAAACAGTCGTCATCATAAGCTCTTGAATGAAAGAAACTCGTTTGTAAGGATGGAGCATGAAAAGGGCAATGTTCTTCTTTCCTCTTACTCCATAGATGGCTGCAGAGCCAGTGTCCCCAGATGTTGCCCCAAGGATGTTTACCTTAAGCCCTCTCTTTTCCAAAAGATACTCAAGAAGGTTTCCTAAAAACTGAAGGGCAATATCCTTAAAGGCAAAGGTTGGACCATGAAAAAGCTCTAAGATGTAAACATCCCCGACTTTGACAACGGGAGTAATTTCTTTGGCTCTAAAGCTTTGGTAGGAAGCATAAACTAAAGCCTTTAAGTCCTCTTTCGGTATATCATCTACAAAGTAGGCAAAAAGTTTAAAGGCAAGCTCTTGGTAAGAAAGGAGTTTAAGTTCTTCAACTTCCCTTTCTGAAAGGACAGGGATTTCCTCAGGGACGATTAACCCCCCATCCTCAGCCATTCCTTCAAGCACAGTCTCCGAAAAGCTTAAACCCTTAACCTTTCCTCTTGTGCTCTTATACTTCATGCTTTACCTCAATAGCCCTTAGTCTTTATCACCTCAAGACGGTTTTTCATTTTATCTAAAAGAATTCTAAGGTCTGCTTTCAAATCTTCCAAGGTGCGATGCTGCTTTTGATAGATTTTCTGTAGTTCTGTAAGCCAAAATTCAACGCATTCCCTCTCCCTTTGCACAAGCTTCTTCTGAACCTCTTCTTTAAGCTTTGCTAAAAGCTTTGGGTCAATCCCCTCCATGTCTTCGCCCCCTTACACATCTATAACCATCAAATCTTCAGCGATGATAACTTCGCCTGAATAGTGCTTCTTTATAACTTCAACCGGAATTGGCTCGCTATGGGGGTAGAGATGAGAAATGAGAACCCTTTTTACTTTGCTAAGCATGGCAATCCTTGCCACATCATCCGGACCAAGATGTTGAGGCACATATACACCATCCCCGTTTGCACACTCAAGGATAAGAAGGTCTCCTCCTTCAGCAAGCTTAATCAAACTTTCTGTGTATCCAGTGTCCCCAGAATAGACCAAGCTTTTTCCCTTAAACTCAACGCGAAGGGCTAAGCTTTCTGGATTGTGGTTTACTTTAGCAGTCTTTAGCTTTAAGCCCTTTAGCTCATATTCACAAAAATCCTTATCTGGAATAAGTAGATATTCTATTAGCCCTTCCTTTGGCTCAACCCAAGAACCAAAAGCAGACTTCAAACCTTCATGAAATCTTGCAAAGCTTTCGTGAGCAACCAAAAGAACCTTTTCCATTCGGGTGTAGCCTAAGTTGTAGCGAGTGGCAAAGAGGAAAGGTATGAGGTCAGTTACATGGTCAGGATGAAAATGGGAGATAAATATGCCTGAGATGTCGTTTAGAGTAAAACCAAGCTTAAGCAATTGTCTTAAGCTTCCGGGTCCAAGGTCTAAGAGAAAATGGAAATCATCAAGGCTTAAAAGATAGCTTGGAGCAGAACGCTCAACCCTAAACCAACCCGTGCCAGAACCAAGCACAGTTAGCCTCATAGGCTTAACTCCCTTTTTAGCCTTTCAAACTCTTCAGAAGAAAGCTTGCTCCTTGCCTCATCTAAAAAGACCTTGGCTACCTCGTCGTTCTTTTTAAGGTTGAGATAAAGCCAAGCAAGGTATAAGCTTGCCTCTCCATCCCTTTCAGGACTTGAAAGAAGCTTAGAAAGGAGGCTTAAAGACCTGTAGTAGTCTCCTTGTCTAAAGTAGATTTTTCCAAGAATTAAGGCTTCTTGCGGGCTGAGGTCTTCCTTCCCTGCTATAATTTCTAATAGGTCTGAAATTCTTCCCTGGTCAAACAAAAACTGAACAAGCCTTTGTCTAATATCTTTGTTTTCTGGGTCAAGAAGATAGGCTTTATACAGATGGTATTCCGCATAGGGAAGGTTACCTTTAGCAAGGTAGACAAGTCCAAGGTTATGATGAACCATCGGGTCTTCCCTTACGCATCCGCAGAGCTTGCCTCTAAGGAGCTTTTCTGCTGTGTCAAGGTCCTTAAGTGTATAGTAAATGCTTGCCAAGCTTAAAGTAAGCTCAATTGGTTGAAGGGTGTAGTCTTTAGCCACTTCATAGACTCTTTTAGCAAAGCCTAAATCTTCAAGCTCATAGATGATGTCAGCAAGGACATGGAGACTAAATCCGTCAACCTCTTTAAGCGTAAGCCCAGCTCTCTTCGCATGCTCAAAGGCTGAAAGGGCAAGCAAAAAGGGAGAAAAAGGAGAAAAAGGCTCATCCTTAAGATTTTTACCCGGAACAAACCCAAGGATGGTATCTCGGGGAAGGTGGCTTAGTATCTCTTCGTTGAAATTGAAGCTTTTAGTTTCCCGAAGGACATAGTAATACTCCTTTCCCTCTTCCTTTAAAATCACCTCTTCTTTAAGCTCCTCGTCAAGCGGAGTTGAAGAAACGAGAAAAAGAAGGCTGCTAATATTCTCCTTTTCTTTTAGGCTTAGCCATTCCTTTTGAAGCTTTAAGATAGGGGCAAGGCGCTCTTCTGCCCTCTTTGTTAGTCTGCTAAACCCAAGGGTTGAGATTACTTGTAGGTGGTTTTCTAATTCTGAGGGGTCAGGGAAACTTAAAACTTCAGCGTAAAAACTTGTAAAGGAGATGTCTTCTTTCCAAAGAGATAAGAATAGCTCCTGAATGTTTCCAAAGAATAAAGGATAGAAGAAAAGGTCTTTTAGCCTGAAAAAAGTAAAATCTTTGGGCAGAAAATTGTCTTGAAACTTAAAAAAGTATCCTCGGAGAGGTTTTTGCTCCTCAACCAAGCATTCAAAAATCTGCTCTGTGTAAAAATTGTCAAAAAGGTTATCAAGAAGGTAACATCGTGGGCAACCCTTTTGCCGCTTGGCAAGGCACACTTCTACAAGGGGTAGCAAAAGGTCTTCGTGAGGAAGCTTCATGCCATCTCTTTTAGCCTTTCAAAGGCTTTTATTATGATGGGAAAATCCTCTTTAAAAAGGCATCTCACATCAAGGTAGAGAGCATCTTCTTCAAGCCTTGCGATGATTGGTACATCATACTTTCTAAGGTAGTATTTTAATTCCTCTGGCGATAGCCTTTCTGAGCTAACCTTTACCGCATAGGAGGGGAGATCAAGGAGGGGGAGGGCTCCTCCGCCTGTTCTTCCTACCGTTGGAGCAACCTCAAAGGTAAAGCCTGGCAAGGATAAGTTTTTTAGCTTCCTTGCAAGCTCTTTTGCTCTTCTCTTTAGTTCCTTTGGGCTCTTTAAAATCATGGAGAGGACGGGTATTTCTTTTATTGCCCTTTCCTCCTCTCGGTAAAGCCTAAGAACCATCTCGAGACCTGCCAAGGTAAGCTTATCTATCCTTATGGCTCGATTAAGAGGGTTTTTTCTTATGACTTCTATGATCTCTTTTTTTCCGACGATGATCCCCGCCTGAGGACCGCCAAGGAGCTTATCTCCCGAAAAGGTTGCTACATCAACCCCTGCTCTTACCACTTCTTGAACCGTTGGCTCCTTTTGAAGTCCATACTTCGAAAAGTCTATCAAGCATCCGCTTCCAAGGTCTTCCATCACGGGTATCCCTTTTTTTCTTCCAAGGGCTACGAGCTCCTCAGTTGCCACCTCATGAGTAAAGCCGACGATGGCGTAGTTGCTCTTGTGAACCTTAAGCAAAAGACCGGTGTTTTCGTTTATCGCCCGCTCGTAATCATAAAGATGAGTTTTATTTGTCGTACCTACTTCTCTTAGGATGCACCCAGCCCAGGCCATAACCTCTGGAATCCTAAAGCTTCCGCCTATTTCAACGAGCTCCCCTCGAGAAACGATTACCTCTTTACCCTTAGCTAAGGTGTTCAAGGTAATGAGAACAGCACTCGCGTTGTTGTTTACTACGAGGGCTGCTTCCGCTCCAGTAATTTCTTTTAATATTTCTTCAACATGCACATACCTACTTCCACGGCGACCACTATCAAGCTCAAACTCAAGGTTGGAATAGTATTTCCCTATGGTGTAGATGTGCTCAAGGGCTGAAGTTGGAAGCGGTGCCCTCCCAAGGTTAGTGTGGAGAACCACACCCGTTGCGTTTATAACCCGACGAAGATGAGGCGTTTCATACTCCTTCTTAACTTCTTCAAAAATTTTGTTTAAAACTTCTTCGGTAAGGTCTGAAAGCTCTCCCTTTTGATAAAGCTCGCGAACCTTTGAGACAAGTCTTCTTGCCAGAGGTGTTCCGCAGGCAAACTTCTGCTTAATCTCGTTTACCGAGGGAATGCGCATCTAAACACCTTTCGTAGAGAGGAGCTAAAGATAATTTCTCCGAACAAACCTTTCAATACGCTCAAGGGCAATCTCAAGCACTCTCTCTTCGGGAAGGAAGATGATACGAAAATGCCTGCTACCTGGCTTTTGTCCAAATCCGCTCCCATGAACTACAACCACCCCTTCTTCAAGGATAAGCTTTTTAACGAAATCAAGGTCGTTTACATTGGGAAAATGGATGCTCGGGAAGGCGTAAAAGGCCCCTCTTGGCATAACACAACTTATTCCAGGAATTGAGTTTAGTCCGCGAACAAGGAGGTCTCTTCTTTTTTTTAGCACCTTTAGAACTTCTTTAAGGTAGCCATTTTCGTTTAACAGGGCAACAGGTATAGCATACTGAAAAGGATGGGGTGCGCAAAGCCTCGCTCGGGCAAGCTTGGCGATGGCTTCCACATAATCTGCTATGACCTCTTCTGGTCCAGACACGATCCCCCAGCCTATCCGCCAACCCGGAGCAAAGTAGCATTTTGAAAGACCATTGAAGGTTATAACCGGAACATCATCCGCTAAACTGGCAACGGAGACATGCTCTACTTCCTCGTCAAGAATATACTGATCGTAGATCTCGTCAGAAAGTATGACAAGCCTATACCTTCTTGCAATCTCTATTATCTGGGAGAGAGTGTCTCGAGAAAGGATTGCTCCTGTTGGGTTGTTTGGGTTGATGATAACTATAGCTTTCGTCTTGCTATCAATGGATTCCTCGATGGAATCAAGCTCTGGTTCCCAGTCGTTTTCTTCATCAAGATAATAGTAACGAGGCTCTATTCCGAGCTTCGAAGTGATGGCTTGATAAAGGGGATAGCAAGGGCAAGGTAGTAGAATGTTTTCGCCAGGGTCAAGAAGGCTTGCTATGGCAAACTCTATGGCTTCGCTTGCCCCATGAGTGATGAAGATCGAATAGGGCTTTATGCCCCTTTTTTCAGCGTAGATTCTGATGGCAGATATTGCCTCCTCAGCCCCTAAGGAATCAGAATAGTAGTTTAAATTTTTAAGCATAGCGTCGTATACTGCCTCAATAAGAGATCTCGGAGTTTGGAAGCCGTATTTAACTGGGTCGCCGATGTTTAAATGGATTAGGTCAACGCCCCTTGCTTTGGCCTCCTTTGATGTTTCCACGATATCGCGGATAGCATACTCAACACCCCAAGTCCGCTGGGCAGGCACAATTTTGAACTCGTATCCCATCTCTACCCTTTCTCCCAAAAAACGATGCTTATCTTTTTTATCATTCTACAAATTTAAGGATTGTCAATATTTGGGGGGCCGTTCGAAAAATCTTACAACCATCCCTTGCCTTCTTAAGATACCATCAAGGACCTCTGAGGCCCTTCGGCCTTGCGGCCTCAGGGCGACAGAAAAGGGGTCGTCCTGAGGGGCATAAGCCCCGAAGGACCTCTGAGGCCCTTCGCAGCCCCTTCGCTACGCTCAGGGCTTCGGCTAAAGGCGACGAAAAAGGAGAGAGCCTTCGCTTTGCGCAAAATTGGGGGTGGTGGAAAGGATTTTTCGAACAACCTCATATTTTGGAGAAGGCTATTATAAAAAGGTCTCTACCATCGCATCTCAAATGTTGCGATGGCTCCCTATCCTTATAGCTTGCGTATTTTATAATCTAAGTAAAATCTAAGGAGGTGCCATGTCTATAAATTTAAAAGAAGTTATAGTTTTGCTAAAACTTCATTTGGTCCACTTTTTAAAAAAGGTGGGTAAGGATGAAGTCTTAGTCTATGCTGAGGCTTTAACTTTCAATACTTTATTAGCAGTAATTCCCCTCTTAGGCTTAGTCTTTAGCTTTGCAAGGGCTATCATACCTGAAGAGACTATAATCATGAAAAGCTTTGAACTTTTAGTTAATCTCTTACCCGAAGAGGTCACCGGCTTTGTTGTTGAAAAACTTATCTACTTTTTTGAAAGGATCAAGCACTTTCCTTTAGGGAAGTTTAGTCTTCTAACCTATTTTATGATGAGTATAGGTTTACTTTTCTTCATAGAAGACTGTCTTAATCGAATTTATTTGTCTACTGAAAAAAGATCCATTCGAGAAAAAATAAGCTTCTTCTGGCTTACCTTAACTATTGCACCATTTGTACTTTTAATTCCAATTGCTACTTATGGTTATTTAGAGAAAGGGGTTAAACATGCAACATATATTCTTATTCTTTTCATTTCTTTATGCTTTTATTTAATTTATTATTATTTTCCGGTTAGACGAGTGCCTCGAAAATACGCCCTTATAAGTTCCCTTATTACTACTCTTTTTTGGGGAATTCTTTCCTTTGGTTTTAGTCTATATGTAAAATATGCTGTTTCCTACTCTGCAATCTACGGTAGTCTCTCTACTATTTTCTTTTTCTTTCTTTGGATTTTTCTGAACTGGTTGCTGTTTCTCCTTGGGGCAGAGCTAACGGTCTTTCTTAGCTTAAGGCATAATTTGTTTAAGCCAAAGCTCCCCTGCGGATGGGATAGGATTATCCTTTTAAAAACCCTCTACGAAAACTTCTTAAAGGGAGGAACTTTAAGTTTAGAAAAGTTAGAAAATTTGCTTAACATCGCTCCAGATAGACTTTATGAGCTTTTGCGTGAACTTGAGAAAAAGGGCTATATTCTTATAGCAGAAGGCTTGGTTTTACCCACAAAGGAACTTGGTAATCTAAAACTATCTGAACTACTTGGTTTAACAGAGGAGGTGTTAAAGGAGGCAAAATCCTTGTCCGTCCTTAGGGATTTTCTTGAAGAAAAGCACCTTAAAGATATAATAGACGATAATGAGAAAGAATGTAAACTTTAAACATCTTTTTTTAATATCCTTTATTCTTTTTCTTCTGGAAGCAGTATCCGGCTACCTTAGCAACTCTCTCTCCCTTCTTAGCGATTCCTTACATTTGCTTTCCGATAACCTCGCTTTGGTGCTCAGTTTTTTTGCCTTAAAGTTTGTATCAAGACCTCCAAGTCTCAAAGCTACCTTTGGGTATCAAAAGCTCGGATTGCTTTTTACCTTCTTTAACGGTGTCTTCTTAGTATTAAGTTCCCTTTACATACTTTTTGAGGCGGTAGAAAGACTAACATCGCCCCATCCAATTGACCTTAAGATTATGCTCCCTGTTGCTCTTCTTGGTCTTTTAGGTAATCTCTTGATGCTCCTCATTCTACGGGAGCATCATCATGATATTCATTGGAAAAGTGCCTGGCTTCACATACTTGGCGATACCCTTTCCTCCATCTTTGTTGTTCTTTCGGGTCTTATAATTTATTTTACGGGTTATACTTTCTTTGACTCTATAGCGAGCTTTTTTATCGTCCTTCTTCTTCTCAAAGGTGGTGTAGGGGTTATTCGTTCCACGGCAGTTTCTTTTCTTGACCTTGTTCCTTCTCACTTTCAACTTTCAAAAATAATCGATGATTTAAAATCCCATCCAGAGGTAGAAGACGTCCACGATGTTCATCTTTGGAGTATCGGACACGGGGTGTATGCCTTTTCAGCTCATGTAAGGGTTTGTGACATGCACCTCAGTTCTGCCGATAAGGTAAGGGCAGAGCTTGAAGAAAAGCTTAGGACTAAAGGGATAACTCATGTGGTGCTTCAGATGGAGGCTACCTCCTGTGAAGGAAGAGGGGAGCTATGTCATCAGCAATTTCATTCAGGAGTGGGAAAATGAGTGACCTAAGGATAGGGATCGCTCAAATAAACACAACCTGCGGAGACTTTTCTCGGAACCTCGAAAAAGTTAAAGCCACTTTAAAAGAACTTTCTGCCTATGCTCACCTTGTAGTTTTCTCTTTCTTACCTTTAACAGGCTATCCCCTGCTCAGCTTAGCTTACAGAAGGGATTTCTTAAAGGATTGTAGGCTTGTTTTCGAGGAGTTTGTTAAATTTTCTAAAGATGTAAAGGTTCCCATTTTGATTACCCATCTTGAAGGAGAGGGTGCACCTAATCTTGGCTTATTTTTTATAGAGAATGGAGAGGTAATAAGAAGGGTTTATTCGCCCTTTGACCAAGCTGAAAGCTTATTTTTAGGTTTTAACTTAAACTCAACAAGGATTTTAAGCTTTGTAGAAGGAAAAGAGCTAAGCTTTCCACCGGATGAGGTTGCCCTTTTTTTGGTCGTAAGCAAAAGAGCTTACTATTTTGGAGAGGAAAAGGAGTTATTACCCCTACTCAAAGACTTTGCCATAAAGAGCAGAGCCTTTGTTTTTTATGTTAGAGGAGCTTATGCTCAGGATGAATACATCTTCCCAGGGAAAAGCCTTGTTTTAAGCCCAAAAGGTGAGATTATTCATAAGGCTAAAGCCTTTGAGGAAGAGCTAACGGTAGTTTCTTTGGGAGAGACCCAAAAGGTTGAAGATTCTTGTATATCCTTTGAAGAAGATTTTTCTGAGCTTTATAAGGCTTTGGTCTTTGCTCTAAGGAACTACGCCGAAAAGACAGGCTTTTCTTCAGCAATCTTAGGGATTTCTGGGGGCATAGATTCTGCCCTTGTGGCAACCCTTGCGGTGGAGGCTTTGGGAAAAGAGAGGGTAAAAGCCCTTTTTATGCCCTCAGCGTTTACCTCTCAAGAATCAAGGGAGGATGCCTATTCTCTTGCCAAAAACCTTGGAATTAGCTTAACAGAAATTCCTATTCAGGATATTTTCAATGTCTATAGACAAAACCTTTTAGAAAGCTCTTATCCTTTGGATGAGATCACCGTTGCCGACGAAAACCTGCAAGCCAGAATACGAGCAAATCTTTTATTTTATATATCAAACAGGGAAAATCACCTTGTCCTTTGCACTTCAAACAAGAGCGAAGGCGCAACAGGGTACGGAACCATCTACGGGGACATTGCTGGTGGATATGCTCCCATAAAGGATGTCTACAAAACTTGGGTTTATGAGCTTGCAAGGTATACGAATTCGCTTAGCACAGTTATCCCAGAAAGGATATTCACCAAGGCACCCTCAGCAGAGCTTCGTCCTGGACAAAAGGATGAGGATACCCTACCCCCATACCCAATCCTTGATGCCATCCTTAGAGCTCATTTAGAGGAAGGATTAACACCTGAAGAGATACTAAATAAAGGGTTTTCAGAAGAGCATGTCAAGAAGACGTTTAGCATGCTTGCAAAAGCAGAATACAAAAGGCGCCAAGCACCTCTTGGACCAAAGGTTACAAAAAGTGCTTTAGGAGTGGACTATAGGCTTCCTATGATGTTTAGAAATAAAGGTTGATTTAAAGATGAATTACTTGCTTTCCATTCTTATACCGAGTTATAACCGCTTGAGCCTCTTTAAAGAAACTTTGGATTCCATTCTAAAACAGGCGAAGGATGGTTTAGTTCATGTTGCGATTGTTGACGATGGCTCAACTGAAGGAAACTATGATTATGCCCTTAAGATTAGCCAAAAATATCCCTTTGTTGAGGTAAGAAGACATGAAATAAACTTAGGAGTTGGACAAGCAAGAAATACCCTCCTCAGCATGGTAAAAGGAGAATACTCAGTTTTTTTGGATTCTGATGATATTTTACTTGAAGGGGCTCTAAAGAGGATGTTTAACCTAATCGCTTCTGAGGAGGCAGAATGCTATGTTCTTAATAGTTATCGTGAAAAAAATAAGAAGTTAAAGTTTAAGCCCTTTCCTGAGGACAAAAAAGGGCTATCCTTGCTAAAGGCATACATTGATGGTGCCTTCTCTGAAGCCTTATATTTAATAAAAACTAAGGTTATCAAAAA
>CAZJUD010000170.1:0-4510 GCA_964549125.1 uncultured Caldimicrobium sp. | reverse complement strand
AAGCTTAAATTAACCACTGAATAAGGGGTAGAGTCGTTTGGAAAATAAACTCTGGGGACAAGGTTTTTTAATACTTCAATAGGTGTTCTTTTAAATTTACGGAGTTCTATCATGTAAAAGTCTCCAAACTTTTATAAATATGTGGTAAAAGAGCTGCTACTTCGCTTGCAGTAAAGCCTTGTGGACCTAAGTTTTTTGCTAACCACCTTCCAGATGCCCCATGAAGGAAAACTCCAAGTATGGCTGACTCAAGAGAACTGTAGCCCTGACATAAGAGGCTACCAATAATTCCTGTAAGCACATCTCCCATTCCTCCCTGAGCCATTCCCGGAATATCAAAAGGAGAATAAAAGGTCTCACCCTCAGGGGTTGCGATGATAGTGTTCGGTCCTTTAAGCACTACAATGGAGGCTGAGAGCTTAGCTAACTCTATGGCTGAAGACCTACGATCTTTCAAGATGTCAGAAGTTTCTTTTTTTAAAAGCCTTGCTGCCTCTCCAGGATGCGGGGTAAGGATCCGTTGAGCCTTGCAATCTTTCAAAATAATTAGATCTTTGGCTAAAAGGGTTAAGGCATCAGCGTCAAGGACAACCGGGAGATTGATTTCCCGTAGTAAGGATTTTAAGAGCTCAAAAGCTCCCTCTGAAAGACCAAACCCTGGTCCTATGGCAAGTGCCTTTTTATTTGCAAGGTTTTCAAGAATAATGTTTAGGGCTTTAGGACTTGGCTCACCGTTAACTTCAGGAAGGGCAAGAGTTAAAGCTTCTGGGAGCATGGATGCAAAAACTTGCTGTAAACTTTCAGGGCAAGCAAGGGTAACAAGACCGGACCCAGCTTTTAAAGCCCCAAGAGCCGTCAAATACCCAGCACCGCTTTTTCCTTTTGATCCTGCTAAAATTAAAAGATGACCAGACTTGCCTTTATGGTAGTAGCCTCTCCTTGGACGATAGATTTGGGTAATATACTCAAGGGTTAAATACCTTGACTTTGGGAGAAGATTTGCTTTTTCTAAATAGGTCCAGGCATACCCTATAGGACAAACGATTATCTTGCCTGCATATTCCTTACCAGGATAGTTTAATAGACCATGTTTAAGGCATTCAAAGGTAACAGTAAGGTTAGCCTTCATAGCAACTCCAAGCACCTCACCGGTATCAGCAGAGATCCCCGATGGAAGGTCTATGGAAATTACCTTAATTTGGTTTTTATGACTTAAGGCGTTTATGAATTCTATAGCCTTGGCAAAGACTCCAGAAATCGCCCTTTTTAACCCTGTGCCAAAAAGAGCATCAACTACGATGTCTGGTTGAAGGTTCTCAAATATTTCCTTTAATGTCTTTAATTGTTTACTTTTTTTATGGACAAACCAAGCTTCTGAGCAAGGGCAAGGTTTCTTTTAGCCTCTCCTTTATATTTTTTCTTTTGAGAAAAGATGATTATTAAAACTTGGTAGCCCATTTCTGAAAGGTGTCTTGCACAAACAAAGCCATCTCCTCCGTTATTACCTGGACCGCAGAGGATCAATGCTTTCCGATAATCTTTGGGAGGGAAATTTTCTCTTATAACCTGGGCTACAGAAAGACCAGCTCTCTCCATAAGGACTTCAGGAAGAATGCCAAACTCAACCATCATAATCCGGTCAAGTTCTTGCATTTCTATGCTTTCTGCCACAAACTGCCCAGTCATTCTTTTAATCCTTAACTTTTGTAATCAATACTACGGCTATAGTATAGTTAAAATCATGGGAAAGGGAAAGAAGAATTTTTTGTCCACCTACTTCCTCAAAGACCTCCTTTGCTCGGCCAGATAGTTTTACGAAAGGACCCTTTTCTGTTCGGATAAGAGATATTTCCTTAAAGCGAAAGGGGCTATACCCACCAAGGGCTTTGTAGAAGGCTTCTTTTACTGCAAAGGAACATGCCAGATGCGGATAGGGGATAAGCCTTTTTTGAGCATAATCAAGTTCCTCTTCAGTAAAAACTTTGGTTAAAAACCTATCTCCGTAGAGTTCGCAGAGTTTTTGAACCCTTGGAATGTAGACCAGGTCAACACCAAGACCTATGGCGACTTCGATCATTTTGGTGTTAAGTCTTCGATCATGTTAAGACGCCTTTCGTGTCTTCCTCCTTCAAAGGGCTCAGTAAGGAAGGTTTTAACTATTTCAATTGCCATGCCGTCGCCTATAAGCCTACCTCCAAGAACTAACACATTAGCGTTGTTGTGCCTTCTTGCCATCTTAGCGGAAAAGGGCTCATGACAAAGGGCAGCTCTTATACCAGGAAAGCGATTAGCTACAATGCTCATCCCAATACCAGTTCCACAAATTAAAATCCCCCTTTCAGCCTTTCCTTCAAGGATGTAGGCGATTGCCTTAGCTCCGTATTCAGGATAATCAACTGAGACATGCGAATTTGTCCCAACGTCGATTACTTCAAAGCCCTCTCCTGTTAAAAAATCTTTTATCTTTTCTTTTAGAAAAAAACCAGCATGGTCTGAGGCAAGAACGATTTTCATTTTAGCCCTCCCATTTTCTAAAGACTAAGCAGGCGTTTGTTCCACCAAAGCCAAAGGCGTTTGACATGGCAACCTTGATGTTTGCTTTTCTTGCTTGGTTTGGCACATAGTCAAGGTCACACTCAGGGTCAGGCTCTTCTAAATTTATAGTAGGCGGAACAATACCCGTCTCTAAAGCTTTTACCGTGATAACTGCTTCAAGCCCACCCGCTCCACCGAGTAAATGTCCGGTCATAGATTTGGTTGAGGAAACCATAAGCTTGTATGCATGCTCGCCAAAGACTTTTTTTATAGCTTTAGTTTCTGCCACATCGTTTAGAGGTGTGCTTGTTCCGTGCGCGTTGATGTAATCCACCTCGTTGGGCAAAATGTTAGCGTCCTCAAGGGCTAACTTCATACAGTTTGCTGCTCCCTCTCCCTCAGGTGAGGGGGCGGTCATATGATAGGCATCGCAGTTAGCACCGTATCCGATCAATTCGGCGTAGACCTTTGCACCTCTTTTTTGAGCATGGGTGAGCTCCTCTAAAACAAGAATGCCTGAACCCTCGGCTATTACAAAGCCATCTCTTTTGGCATCAAAGGGTCTGCTTGCTTTTTCTGGCTCGTCGTTCCTTGTTGATAAAGCCTTCATTACCGAGAATCCTGCTACCGTCAAGGGAGTGATTAAGCTTTCTGTACCACCGCAGATGGCAATGTCAATAAGCCCTTTTTTTATCATTCGGTAAGCTTCACCAATGGCATGGTTCCCAGCTGCACAGGCTGTACAAACCGCTAAATTTGGTCCCTTGGCTCCAAAGAGGATTGCCACCTGTCCTGCTGCCATGTTAGGGATAATCATGGGGATGAAAAAGGGCGTAACCCTTTTGTAGCCCCTTTCATCTAAAATCCTTGTGTAGTGTTCAACCTGCCCAACTCCGCCCATTCCTACGCCGATGACTACACCTGCTCTGTCCCCAAGCTCTACATCGCCAAGCTTTGCATCTTCCAAAGCCATTCTGGCACTGGCTATAGCATATTGAATAAAGGTGTCTACGCGAGAAACAAGCTTTTCGGACATGAAATCTTGGGGTTTAAAATTCTTAACCTCACCCGCTATCTGGCTTGGTAGATTGCTTGGATCAAACTTCGTAATACGGGTTATGCCTGACCTACCCTCAACGATGCCTTTCCAGGTTTCATCTACGCCTATACCTAAGGGACTAATGCAACCAATGCCAGTAACAACTACCCTTCTTTCCATGTTAACCCCTTATGCCCCATCGCCTACTTTTGCCTTCACGTATTCTATAACATCTTTTACCGTGCGAAGCTTTTCCGCATCCTCATCAGGGACTTCCATCCCAAAGGCTTCTTCCATAGCCATCACTAACTCCACTAAATCAAGAGAATCTGCACCTAAATCATCCACGAAGGAGGCTTCAGGTTTTACTTGGTCCTTAGAAAGATTGAGCTTTTGAGAGATGATCTCGATCACCTTTTCCTCAATCGACATTTGCCCCTCCTTAAAGGATTTTTGCTTATCTTACCTAAATTTTACCAAAAAACAAGCGCAAAATTAAATTTCAGTAAAGTCTCCTTAGTGTTAAAGCTGTTCGAAAATTTTTGTAAGCATATCTTGCCATCTTGAGGTAACATCGGCGACAAGAGGAGCCTGAGATCCTTCTCTGCCCCTTCTGCCTATTGTCCGCAGGGTTTCGGCTAAGGATGACCCCTTTCTTCGTATTCTCCTGAAGCATAGCCGAAGGACCTTTAAGGGAATCCCTTCGACTTCGCTCATGGTAACATAAAAAGGCTTACATAAAAAGGATGTCATCCTGTGGGGCGTAAGCCTCGAAGGATCTCAAGAAGCACCTTTGCTCTCACGGCCTCAGGGGAAGAGTAAAAGAGCGAGCCCTTGGTTCGCTCATGATTACTGGAGAGAGGCACAACAACCTCATTAATGTTTGACAAAGCCCGCTCCTTAGGATATGATTATGCCATGCTTGACCTAAATTTA
>CAZJUD010000169.1:0-2012 GCA_964549125.1 uncultured Caldimicrobium sp. | reverse complement strand
AAAAAAATTTATCCTCAAATAGACTTCCTTAGCCTTCGGCTTAAGCTGTAGACATACACTAAGGCTCAAAGAAAAACTTAAAAAACTCAGTCCTTCAGGACTTTAAAAGACAAAGCACAAAAACCTCCTAACCTTAAAATCACACCAGAACTAAGAAATACCATCATCTCCCTAAGACAAAAATACTACTTAGACTTCAATGTGCTTCACTTTAGAGGCAAACTTATAGAGAACATCCTGAGCGAAGCGAAGGATCTGAGGTGAGACCCTTCGGCCTTGCGGAGGCAATAAAAGAGGAAATTGACATTAGTAATAACTTAAAGGGCTTATGGTCGTTTGATAAAGACACCTACCAATATTAATTTAGCGTAGAAAAGGACGGGAACCCCTTACTTTACGGCTTGTGGTAATACAAATGCCATTTCCTTTTATTCTTTCGTATGGCGATTAGTCTCTCAAACTTGATGAAATCTTCCTTGGTAAGCCCTGGATAAAGCTTCGAGTATTCATCCCAGATGGTCTTTCTTGCATGGTGTAGCCCTTCCCATTCTAAAGTCATGGCAAGGGTGGCAAGATCTTTTAATCTCATATTTTGGGGTAGTGGATGTCTATACACCTTTACTCCATCAAGGTCAAAAACCTTAAAGCAAAGATTGCTATCTTTATCGTGGAGATTATGATGAGCCCCTCGGGCAGCATAGTAAAAATTGTGAAACTTTGTGTCTCGAAGGTAAACCCCTTTTTCATGAAGAAAAAATAAAAAATTAACAAGCCTTGAGAGAAGCATTCTTGCTGATTCAAAGTTTAAAAAGCCTTCTTTAATAAAGGGGAAAACTATCCCGCCGTAAAAGGGCTCATCCTTAAGTAAGGTAAGCCAAGGATTTTTCCAAAAGAGAAACAAAGGCTCAACCATGGGCACATCCCTTTTTTTTAACTCAAGAAAGTTCTTCAAGTAGGCATTTACGCGGTTCCTTTTAAAAGGGCGAGGTATAAAGAGCTTTAGAAAAAGATTAGGTTCTCCAGATGAAGCAAAGCTTAAAATGAAGTTCCTGTGCGTCTTCGGAATTTTTTCACATTTTAAGAGAAAGGGCTTATGAATGAGCCGATCAACAGTAGCCTTAGCCTCCTCGCTAAAGAAATAAACTTTAAAGTCCTTCCAATTGGGAAATAAGGCAGTCCACATAGGTATCCCAAGTTAGATAAGAGATGGATTGACTGCAAACTACTGGAGAGATTTTAGTTTCCATGGCAAGAAAGATCTTCTGCAAAAGGTCATCCCTTTTAAGATTGGTTATCCATCCGTTAATTCCCTCTTTAATGAATTCCCTTGCACCGTCATAGATGGAGGTGATGATCGGCGTTCCGCTTGCTAAGGCTTCTAAGGTAGTCAAAGCACCAGGATCGTAAAGAGTTGGCAAAACAACGAGGTCTGCCATGGCGTAAAATTCCTCAATGTTTTGCACCTTTCCAAGATATACTATCCTTTCTTGGCTTTTCCCTGAAATTCCCGCAATGAGCAGTTTGACCTTTTCAGGAAGCTCCGGAAATACATCAAGCAGAAGGTTTAATCCCTTTCTTCGGGGTTCATTTCCTACAAAGAGGATGATAAAATCCTTGGCTTCAAACTTATATTTTTCTCTAAGTATATGTTTTTGCTTCTTAAGTTCAGGATTGAATCTTTTGTGGTCAATACCTCTATGACAGACTGCTACTTTGTGGACCACCTTTGGATAAAGGTTTTCTAAAAGCTCAACCGTTGGGGAAAATAGGGCTATGACCTTTCTTGCAGAATCTAAGCAAAACTCTTCATACTTCAAAAAAATCCTTGCCCGGATGCCAAAGTTTGAGATCTTTTTAATTATCCTGGGCAGGGGTCTTTGCTTTAGCCAGAACTTAAAAAGAGGGTCGCAGAGGATCAAAAGGTCTGCCTTTGGAAAACGAAAGGGAGAAATAAGAAGGTAATCCTTCTTAAGGCTATCTAAAATCTTGTTTGCTTCTTTGAGAAATAGGAG
>CAZJUD010000168.1:0-25679 GCA_964549125.1 uncultured Caldimicrobium sp. | reverse complement strand
GAATGGAAAGCCTTGAAGGAGCATTTAAGAAGGGCTGGTAAGCCACCCTTCCCTGTGGAGAGGACCCTTGTTTCCTTCCATGATTTTGAGGGGACACCCTCCGATAGGGCTCTTAAGGGGCTGATGAAAAGCATGAGCAAGGCTTCTGTGAAATTAGCTAAGGTCGTTTGTTTTTCTGAAAAGCCCGAGGATGGTTTGCGGGTCTTAAGTCTTATCCCCTATGGGAAGAGGCTTGGTATGGAAGTTATAGCCTTTGGTATGGGGGAGAGGCTTTCCTGGACGAGGATAGTAAGCTTAATCCTTGGTTCACCC
This sequence comes from uncultured Caldimicrobium sp., assembly GCA_964549125.1. Classification (GTDB taxonomy): domain Bacteria; phylum Desulfobacterota; class Thermodesulfobacteria; order Thermodesulfobacteriales; family Thermodesulfobacteriaceae; genus WYEG01. The sequence continues at coordinate 25,367 of CAZJUD010000168.1, read as the reverse complement.
TTTACGTATGTAAGCCAAAGCAAAGGAGAGGGAACTGCACCGGGTCAGCTTGACATCTTGTCAGCTAAAAGTCTCTATGAAGGGTTAGCTCAATGTATAAAGTTTACGGAATAATCGGATATCCTGTTTCCCATTCTTTATCTCCGGTTATGCACAACCTTGCCTTTAGAGAGCTTGGGCTCAAAGCAGTTTACGGTGCCTTTCCTGTTAAGCCCGAAGATTTAAGCCAAGCTATAAGAGGAGTTAAAGCCCTTGGTATTTCTGGCCTTTCAGTAACCATTCCACACAAGGTAGAGGTGATGAAGTACCTTGAGGAGGTTGATGAGGTAGCAAGACAAATAGGAGCAGTAAATACGATAATAAACCGGGAGGGAAGCCTTTTTGGGACAAACACCGATTGGATAGGGGTCTTAAAGGCTTTTGAGGAGGTTGGCACTTCTCCATCAGGGAAAAGGGTTGTTGTTCTTGGGGCTGGGGGGGCAAGCTTAGCCATCGTCTACGCTATGAGAAAGGCAGGAGCAAAAGAGATAGTCATCTACAACCGCACTTTTGATAAGGCAAAGGAGGTGGCAGAAAGATTTTCTGTGATAGCCTATCCATGGGAGACTCTTTCTTCTGCTTATGGAGATATCCTTATCAACGCAACAAGCATTGGATTAAAAAGTTATGACTCTCCGGTGCCCAAGGAAGTCGTCTCTCGCTTCTCCGTGGTTATGGATTCTGTCTACCTTCCCTTAGAGACAAGGCTTCTTGTTATGGCAAAGGAAATGAACAAAATTACCATAGATGGGTTGAAGATGCTTCTTTATCAGGGGGTTGAACAATTTAAGCTTTGGACAGGGCTTATGCCCCCTGTAGAGAAAATGAGAGAAGTTCTGTATAAAAAAGTCATAGAGATGGAGGTTGAGTTTGGGCTCAGACCGGGAGATAAGACCGCTTAGAGAATTTCAAAAGGCAAGGCTCAAGGTCCCAAGCTCAAAGAGCTTAACCCAGAGGGCATTTATCTGCTCAGCCTTAGCTGAAGGAAAAAGCCGGATTATAAACCCACTTTTAAGCGAGGACCCAAGGCTTCTTCTTTCAGCCTTAGAGGCTACAGGAGTTAAAGCAAGCTTTTCAGATAACATCTTAGTGATAGAAGGTATTGCCGGGAAGCCAAATCTTTCCGGAGAAAAGGTCTATCTTGGCAACAACGGAACGGGCGCAAGGTTTTTTATCGCCTATGCAAGCCTTGGTAGGGGGAGCTTTGTTGAAGTCTATGGCAAGGATAGGCTACACGAAAGACCTGTTGCCCCGTTGATATCTGCTTTAAGAACCTTATCAGCTAACATTGAATGCTTAGAAAGAGAGGGCTATCTACCTTTAAGAATATACGAAGGGAATCCCAGGGGAGGAAAGGTTAGCCTCCCTGGGAATGTGAGCAGTCAGTTTATCTCAGCTTTATTGCTCATTGGTCCTTACCTTAGGGGAGGGCTTACGATTGAGGTTGAGGGTGAGCTCTTGTCTGCAGGCTATGTAGATATGACCATCGAAGTGATGAGACACTTTGGCGTAGATGTGGAAAGGATTAACGGCTGTTTTAGGGTTAAAGAGGGTTTTTACCAGGAAACAGATTATGAAGTTCCTGCCGATGCTTCAAGCAGCTCCTACTTTTTAAGCATCCCTCTTATCTTGGGAAGAGGTGAGGTCTACATTGAGAACTATTCAGCAACTTCATCTCAGCCTGATGTTGCGCTTTTATCCTTTTTAAGGGAGATGGGGGCTAATATTGAGGTAATGCCTCTTGGGGTTAAGGTATCCTTTGAGGGAAGACCCAAGGCTTGCGAGTTTAACGTTGGGGATTGTCCTGACCTTTTTCCAACTCTTTGCGTGCTTTTAGCCTGCGCAGAAGGAAAGGGCATCATCAGAGGTGCACCTCATCTTCGCTACAAAGAAACAGACAGAATAAGAGCCATGGCAAGGGAGCTTAAAAAGCTTGGTGTTGAAGTTGAAGAGCTACCGGATGGCATAGTGATCGAGGGAAGGGAAGACTTTAAGCCTGCAAGGATAAACACATACGACGACCATCGCATTGCCATGTCCTTTGCCATCCTTGGATTAAGATGCGGTAACCTTATCATTGAAAACCCAGCTTGCGTTGAAAAGTCCTATCCAGAGTTTTGGGAACACTTGGAAAACATCTACGGGCAAAATTCATGAAAAAGACCTGGGATAAGGTTGTTTTAATCGGGTTTCGTGGGGCAGGGAAAACTACAGTTGGCAAACTCTTAGCGGAAAAGCTAAACCTTCCTTTCCTTGATCTTGACGAGGAAGTCCAAAGAAGGGTTGGCCTGTCCATAAAGGAGATGGTTGAAAGGTTTGGTTGGAGCTACTTTAGGGAGAGGGAGAGAGAGGTGCTTTCGGAGCTCATAGAAAAAGAGGGATGCGTAGCCGCCCTTGGAGGAGGAAGCGTCTTGCATGATGACCTTATGGAAAAGCTAAAGTGTAAGGCCTTCATCATCTATCTAAAAATTTCGCCTGCTACAGCCGTAGAAAGAATAAGCAAGGACTCAAAAAGCGAGCAAACTCGCCCATCCCTTTTGGAAGTTTCTTTGGCTGAAGAGGTTGAAAGGGTGTTAAAGGAAAGGTCCCCTCTTTATGAAAAGCATGCGGACATTATAATAGAGGCTGATAGAAAGGATTTAAATACGATATTTAAGGAAATTTTAAAACATTTGGAGGTAAGACATGGCACTAACCATACCTGATGCAATCCAAGCCTCAGTTTCTGAAGTCTTAGGGACCTATCTTGGTAAACAGCCAAACCTTAAAGCAACTGAGGTTAGGAAGGAAAACACCGCTCTTGGTGAGATTTCAGCCATCATCGGATTAACTGGGGATAAGGTCCAAGGTGCCTTTGTCGTTTCCATAGAGAAGGAGCTTCTTTTTGAGATCATGAAGGTTTTGTTAGGTGAGGCCCCCTCTGAAGTTAACGCTGAAGCTTTAGACATGGCAGGTGAGCTTGCCAACATGATTTGTGGTTCCTTTCGTAAACGTTTTGAGCAGATGGGAACCACCCTTAAAGCCTCGGTCCCAAGTATGATAACTGGAAGAGACTATCAGATCCACTCCTTGTGTAAAGCACCACGGGTAGCCTTTAAGTTTGACCTTGACGGAAAACACATCTTCGTTGAGTTTTGTTTAGACAAGTTAGGTTAGAGACTTTTGGAGGTTTACTCATGGAAATAAGGACCCATCGCCGAATAGACCAGAGCTTAAGCGGTGTCCCTGTTGAGCTATCTCAAGGAAAGGCAGTTATTAAACTTAAGACTGATGAGCGTATGGTAGCGGATGAATACGGTCTAATTCATGGAGGGTTTATCTTTAGCCTTGCTGACTATGCAAGCATGCTTGCCGTAAACGAGGAGACTGTGGTGTTAGCCAAGGCTGAGGTTAAGTTTTTGAAGCCCGTAATTCTTGGCGATGAGCTAACAGCAGTTGCTGAAGTGAAAAGCGTTGAAGGCAAAAAGAGGCTTGTTTTTGTGGAAGTAAAAAGAGGTGATGAGGTTGTGTTTACGGGTGAATTCCTCTGCGTTGTCCCTGAAAAACATGTATTAGTTAAATAGACCTTCAGGTTGACCTTAAAGATAAAGAAGCAGTTGATGAGTTTATCAAAAAGGAGCTCATTCCAATCTTTAATGAGGTGATAAGATTGCTTATGGAATTAAAGAGGAGCTTATAAAGAGGGATTAATTTGAGGCTTTTTTCCTTACCTTAAGCCTAAATCCTTCTTTTCCTACGATTAAAACTTCTTCTCCTGCTGGGATTACCTCATCTGCGGTTGCAGACCAGATTTCCCCTGCGACAAAGACCTTTCCCCCCTTAGGAGAAACCTCTTCCATCACTTTCCCTGTTTTTCCTATTAAAGAAAACTCTCCAGAAACAGGCTTTTTTCTTTGAGTTTTTACCATTAAATAAGCAATACCTCCAAAAAGTAGAGAAAAGGTAATAATCACCGTGTAGAGTAAGGGCTGATAGACTTTAAGCCAAGGAGGATTGTCCCCAAAGAGAAGGAGGGAGCCTAAAAATAGGGATATGGCTCCACCGATGGCTAAGAGCCCATGAGAGGGAACTTGAGTTTCAAGGAAAAAGAGTAGTCCGGCAAGGAGGATCAGGGCTAAGCCAGCGTAATTCACTGGAAGAATGCTAAGCCCAAAAAGGGCAAGAATTAAGCATATGGCACCAACCACCCCTGGTAAAATGGCTCCTGGATGTGAGAACTCAAGATAAAGCCCAAGAAGACCAAGCATCAGCAAAAAGTAAATCAGGTTTGGATTAGTTAGGACTTTGAATATTCTGGTTTTTAAGTCTTCTTCTATCCGGACAAGTTCGTAAGGCTTAAGCCTTAGCTCAACCTCACGGTTTTTCACCTTAACTTTTTTTCCATGAGCTTTAGAAAGAAGTGTCCCCAAGTCTTCGGCAACGATTTCCACAACCCCCCTTTGGAGAGCCTCCTTTTCAGTTAGGCTTACGCTTTTTTTTACCATCTCTTCTGCAAACCTTTGGTCCCGTCCTCGCAATTCTGCGAGGTTTTTGGCATAGGCGGCAAGGTCGTTCGCTATCTTTTCCATGACCTTCGGGTCAGCTTTACCTGAAAGCTCTACAGGATGGGCTGCGCCTACATGGGTTCCCGGAGCCATCCCAGCTAAGTGGCTTGCAAGCACGATAAAAGCCCCAGCAGAGGCTGCCCTTGCTCCTGAGGGAGACACATAGACGATGATGGGCACCTCACTATCGAGCATGGCTTTAACTATTTCCCTTGTAGACTCAACAAGCCCCCCTGGAGTATCAAGCTCTATTACTAAGGCTTGTGCCTCCTCTTTTTGTGCCTTAGATAGGGCAAAGATAATAAAGTTTGCCGTGGCAGGGGTTATGGCAGAATCAACCTTAAGGTGATAGACCCGCGCCCCATGGGAGGGTGAGGTAACCGCTAAAAAACAAATTAAAATGGATAAAACTAAGATGATTCCCTTTTTAACCATTCTTTTACCCTCTGTAGGTCTTCCCAAATTAAGCGCCTTGCTTGCGGGTTTTTTATCATGTCTTCTGGATGAAAGGTAAAGAATACGGGTATACCGTCAAAGTTAAAGGTAGTTTTTCTTGCCTCATTTAAGGTAATCTTTTTTTCTGTTCCGAGGAAGGACTTTATCGGCGTTGAGCCAAAGCAAAGGATAATCTTTGGCTTTATCGTTTGGATCTGCTTTACTAAGTGTTCTTTACAGGCTAAGATTTCCTCATCCTCAGGGGGTCTATCGTTGTAAGGACGACACTTCACGGAATGGGTAAGGAAAACCTCTTCAAGGTTTGAGACCAAGGTCTGCAAAAGCCTCTGAAACATAGTGCGATGGCTACCGGTAAGAACAAGTCCCTGCAGTTCTTCATCCCTCCTTGGGTAGTCAAGGATCCCCATAATCTTTGCTGAAAGCTTCCCTTCGCCAAAAATGGCTGTTTTTCTTGTTTGGGAAAGGGGACAAGATGTGCAGTTAAGGACCTCTTCTTTGAGGGCCTCTTCACTAAGGAAGATCTTTTTTGATTTTTTTATTTCCGAAAGAAGCTTTTCGATACTTGGAGTTTTAGGAAGCTCTTCAATTCCTAAGTTTTTTAGGTAGAGAAGATGGTTTCTAAGGATTGCGTATTTTCCCATTTTATTTAAGTATAAGCTCTACAATCTTACTTGTCAAAAGTCTTATTTAGCAGTAGATTTTTTAAAACTTGGATGGGGGAGGACATATGGGAAGGATTGTCATCAATCAAGACAACACTTTAACTGTTCCTGATGACCCAGAAATTCCTTACATTGAAGGAGATGGGATAGGCCAGGACATCACACCTGCCATGATCAAGGTTGTTGATGCTGCGGTTGACAAAGCCTACGGAGGCAGAAGGAAGATAAAATGGATAGAAGTTTTAGCGGGAGAAAAGGCTTTTAAAGAGACGGGGAACTACCTTCCTGAGGAGACCCTTAAAACCATAAAGGAGTGTGTGGTTGCCATAAAGGGTCCGCTTACCACGCCTGTTGGGGGTGGGTTTAGAAGTCTAAACGTTACGCTGAGACAAGTTTTAGACCTATATGCCTGCGTTCGTCCCGTTCGCTGGATACCAGGAACTCCAAGCCCAGTCAAACACCCTGAGAAGGTAAACATGGTTATTTTTCGTGAAAACACTGAGGATGTCTACGCTGGGATTGAGTTTGAATCAGGCTCAAAGGAGGCAAAAAGGCTAATAGAATTTTTGCGCGAGGAGTTGAAAAAAACAGTTCGCGAAGATTCTGGAATTGGCATAAAGCCTATCAGTCCCTTTGGTTCAAAGAGGCTTGTTCGTAAGGCAATAAAATACGCTTTAGAAAATAGGCTTCCAAGCGTGACCTTGGTCCATAAAGGAAACATCATGAAGTATACTGAAGGTGCCTTTAGAAACTGGGGCTACGAGGTGGCAAGGGAGGAGTTTCCCGAGGTTACGGTAGCCGAAGAAGAGATTCCAGTAAGGTATCCAAATGGGGTTCCAGAGGGTGTAGTAGTGATAAAGGACCGGATAGCAGATGCTATGTTTCAGTGGGCACTCCTTCGTCCGGAGGAGTATAGCATCCTTGCCACACCTAACCTAAACGGAGATTACCTTTCCGATGCGTTAGCTGCTCAGGTAGGTGGCCTTGGTATGGCACCTGGTGCCAACATCGGAGATGGCTACGCGGTGTTTGAAGCAACCCATGGTTCAGCACCAAAGTATGCAGGTCTCGACAAGGCAAACCCTTCATCGCTAATCCTTTCCGCAAAGATGATGCTTGAATACTTGGGCTGGAAGGAGGCGGCTGACCTAATTTGGAAGGCTTTAGCTAAGACTATTCAAAGCAAAGTAGTTACCTATGACCTTGCAAGGCAGATGGAGGATGCTCGAGAGGTAAAGTGTTCTGAGTTTGCCGAAGAAATTGTAAAGAACATCTATGAAACAGAGTCCTGAAAGAAGGAAACAATGTATCTATAATACTCAAAAGGACCTTTGACATTTAAAAAGGGGGAAGATTAGCATGAGCGAATACAATTTCTCTCAGATTGAGAGGAAGTGGCAGGAGATCTGGGAGAAAGAGGGTGTTTATCATTCTGACCCAGACCCAAAGAGACCAAAATACTATGTCCTTGAGATGTTTCCTTATCCTTCCGGTCGGATCCACATGGGACACGTTAGAAACTATACCCTGGGAGATATCATAGCAAGAGTTAAACGGATGAAGGGCTATAATGTGCTTCATCCTATGGGATGGGATGCCTTTGGGCTTCCTGCTGAGAATGCAGCTCTTAAGCACGGAGTTCATCCTTCAGATTGGACCTTTTCTAACATCGCTTACATGAAAGCCCAGCTAAAAAAACTTGGGTTTAGCTACGATTGGAGGAGGGAGATTACTACCTGCACCCCAGATTACTACCGTTTTGAACAAAAATTTTTCATTGAAATGTATGAACGGGGCTTAGCCTATAGAAAGAAGACCCTGGTTAATTGGTGCCCGAAGGACCAAACAGTTCTTGCTAACGAGCAGGTCGAGGATGGAAAGTGCTGGAGATGCGGAACTGAGGTTACAACGAAGGAAATGGAGGGATGGTTTTTAAAGATAACCGCCTATGCTGAAGAGCTCCTTCAAGACCTTGATAAGCTTGAAGGAAAATGGCCAGAAAAAGTCATCACCATGCAAAGAAACTGGATAGGAAAAAGCATCGGGGCAGAGATTAGGTTTTTTGTCCCGGATTTAGAGGAAGACTTAATCGTTTACACCACAAGACCCGATACCCTTTTTGGAGCAACCTTCGTAGCCCTCTCCCCTGAGCATGATATAGCAAAAAAACTTGCTGAGAAAAAAGGGTTAAAGACAAAGCTTGAGGAATTTATTGAAAGTGTCCGCAAGGAAAGAAGGGCAATAGAGGAGGGTAGAGTAGAAAAGGAAGGGCTTTTCCTTGAATCCTACGCAGTAAACCCTTTAACCAAGGAGCATATTCCTATCTTTGCTGCAAACTTTGTCCTCCTTGAGTATGGGACAGGTGCTATCATGTGCGTCCCAGCCCATGACCAAAGAGATTTTGAATTTGCTAAAAAATACGGCTTGCCTATAAGAGTAGTCATAACCCCTAAGGACAAGCTGTTAAAAGCAGAGGAGCTTGAATCTGCCTACGAAGACCCGGGTATCCTTATAGCTTCAGGTGAATTTTCTGGTCTTTGGAGCGAGGAAGCCAAGGAAAGGATCGTTGCTAAACTTGAGGAGCTGTCTCTTGGCAAAAAGAAGGTCACCTACCGGCTTAGGGACTGGGGAGTGTCTCGTCAACGCTACTGGGGTTGTCCCATACCCATGATCTACTGTGAAAAATGCGGGGTCGTGCCGGAAAGGATTGAAAACCTTCCAGTTGTTTTACCCCTTAATGTTCAGATAGACAAAACCGGAAAGAGCCCCCTTCCTCACCTTGAAGAATTTGTAAACACAACCTGTCCAAAGTGTGGCGGAAGAGCAAGAAGAGAAACAGACACCTTTGATACCTTCGTTGAGTCCTCTTGGTATTTCTTACGCTTTGCTTCGCCAGACCCTGAGCTTCCCTTTAGAAAAGAGGATATAGAATACTACCTTCCTGTCGACCAATACATAGGTGGCATCGAACATGCTATTCTCCATCTCCTCTACGCCAGGTTCTTTACTAAAGTGTTAAGAGACCTTGGATACATAAACTTTGATGAACCCTTTGAAAGGCTTTTAACTCAGGGCATGGTGATCAAGGAGACCTATCGCTGCCCAGTCCATGGATGGATTTATCCAGAAGAGGTTTCTTCTGAGGGCAAATGCCTAAAAGATGGCTGTGGTCAGAGGGTTGAGATTGGTAAACCAGAAAAGATGTCAAAGAGTAAATGCAACGTCGTTGACCCAGACAAAATGATAGATAAATACGGAGCAGACACGGTAAGACTCTTTATAGCCTTTGCTGCCCCACCTGAGAAGGACCTTGAATGGAGCGACCACGGCATCGAGGGGGCCTTCAGATTTTTAAAAAGGCTTCATTCGCTTGTTTCTTCCTATGCTGATGAGCTTCGTGAGGTTGAGCTTAATGAGGATGAGCTGACTAATCTCCCAGATAGACTTTTAAGGCTCCGTAGAAAGCTTCATCAAACGATTAAGAGGGTGCACACAGACTTTGAAGAAAGGCTTCATTTCAACACAGGGATTGCCGCCATAATGGAGTTTTTAAACTATCTTCAGGATACCCTAAAGGACCTTTCCCAAGAGGAACTCAAGGACAATAAGACCAAGGTTTTACTCAAAGAGGTCTTCATCAAAACATTGCTACTTCTTTCACCCGTCTGTCCCCATCTTTGTGAAGAGCTTTGGGAGAAGCTTGGTGGAGAGGGTAGGATTGTCAACGCTAAATTTCCAACCTTTGACCCAGCCCTTTTAAAGGAAGAAACCTTTGTGCTTGTGATACAGGTTAACGGGAAGGTAAGAGATCAGGTTGAAGTGCCTACCGATATTACCAAGGAAAAGGCGCTTGAGCTTGCCCTATCCCTTCCGAAGGTTAAAAAATTCGTTGAAGGAAAGGCAATAAAGAATGTGGTCTTCGTTCCTCAGAAGCTTATCAATATTGTGGTTTAGCTGTTTCCTCTATGCCTGTGGATATACCCTTGCAGGAAAACCTACGCTTTTTAATCCTGAATGGAAAACCATCTACATCCCTCCATGGAAGAACTATACAGGCGAGAAGGCAGTAGGGGAGCTTTTAGCCCTTGAGTTGAGAAAAAAGATAGCTCAAGACGGGTTTTTGATGCCTACTTATTCCTCTGAATCTGCAGATTTGATCCTTCAAGGCGAGGTCTTGAAAGTATACGTTGAGCCCGTTGCCTACGCCACATTTTTGCAAACTAAGACAAGAAACGTCCAATTTGAGGGCAAGTATGCCTTAATAGAGAGAAAAACGGGTAAAAAGATTTACGAAAATCCAAAGATTACAAGGTATGAAACCTATCGCGTGGCTGAAGTTACCTCAAACCTTTTAAACCCTGGGAAAGATGAGGCTTTGCGCCTTTTGGTAAAGGATTTGTCTGAGCTTATCATGCAAGAGCTCTTTAATCGCTAAGTAGAATACCAAGATTTAAAGCCTTCGATGGTCTCTCTTATCTCCTTTGGAGCAAGAAATCTCAAACCAAGCTTGTCTGCCATCTTTAAAACGCCTTGGTCGGCAGAAACCACTATCCCATCAAGCTCCAAAGCAAGTAGAATAAGCTCTAAATCTTCCTTAGAATCAACGATACCCTCCCTTAAGACCTCTCGATACCTTCTTCGTAAAAATTTGAGTGCCTCTTCTGGTTTTTTGTGAAGGGCAGTTTTTACAGCTTCCTCGGCAACCCTTAGCCCTTTGTTGATCCTTGTCCTTAAGTCCTCGATAAACTCATACATTAAAAATGCTGGTATGTAAAGTTCATACTTTTTGGGAGATTTGATCTTGAGGACTGAACGAGCCTTGGGGGGAATTTTAAGGTCAGAGATCATCCTCTTTAACTCTTCGTAGATGGAAGTAGGGATGTAGACCGAAACCTCACCTTCAACCTCGCTTACAAGGAGTAAGAAGTTTTTAAAAGCAGCTGAGGGAGAATCCCCAAACTGAACATAAACATCCGGATTGGTAAAAATGCTTGTATCACAAACAAGTCTTTCTTTTTCCATGATGTTTATTCTAAGATTTTTTTATTGGAGGGCAAGTGGGAGTCTCCCTTTTTTATTTTTATGAAATACCCTCTGTTTGTGGTATGATAAAAATATGAAGTTCAGACGAGCAGGAATAACGATCCTGGTTTTAGCTTCTCTCTTGTTTATCCTTTGGTTATCCTACAAATGGAAGCTTTTTGAAAGCCTTTTTGGAGGAGTATACAAGATATTTTTCTCCGTAGAGTCTCATCTTGCCAAGGAGACTAAGGAGTTTTTCTCTTCCTACTTCCTTCTTGTTGAGCTAAAAAAAGAAAATGAGCTGTTAAAGGAAGAAATCTTGACTTTGAAGCAAAGGCTTGCTGAGGTTCATGAGGCGGGAAGGCTCTGTTCGGAGTATGAAAAGTTCCTTAAAGCTACATCATCTGTTAAACATCCTAAGGTCCCGGCAAGGATTATCTATAAAGCCGTAGACCCCTTTTCGGATTTTATCCTTATTGACCGGGGTAGCAAAGATGGAGTTCAACCTCAGATGCCAGTTTTAGCCCTTTTTGGTAATGAGGCTATAGGGCTAATCGGACAGGTAATAGAGGCATATCCAAACTACAGTAAAGTTATGCTAATCAGCGACCCCTCTTTTGCCGTCGATGTTAAAGTCGTGCGAACCGGTGATAGAGCTATAGTCCGAGGGAAAGGGGAACCTATTCTCTCCTTAGAATACCTTCCGCTCTATTCCCAAGCTCAGCCAAAGGATATCGTGGTTACTTCAGGGCAGGATGCCTTATTTCCAGCCAATCTAATCATTGGTGAGATAGTTTCTATTAGCAAGGACCCTCAAGGGCTTTTTAAGCAAGGCGAAGTGAAACCCTATGTTGATGTATACAACTTAAACTGGGTTGCCGTAGTATTGCGCATACCAGAAATTCCATTATAAAATGGATAGCAAACAGTTTTTTTTCCTTTTTTTACCCCTCTTTTTTTTCATATCATTGATAGAGAATTTTTTTATTAATTTATTTTCCTATCGTTTATTTGATGTTTACATCAGTCTTTTCCTCTCAACCCTTGTTCTATTTAGACCAACCATTTTCCTTCTTTTAAGTTATTTTATAATTAGTCTTATGAAAGGAATAACCGACTTCTTACCCTACTATTTTTGGCTCCTTATTTTTATAGCCTTTCAAATTTTATGGTTTTTTTATAAAAATTATTTTAAGATAGAAAAGTTCTCTGTAATATTGATTTTTTGGGGTATTTTTTGTCTACTTCTTTTTGTGATTAAATTTTCATATTTTTATAATTTAATTTATCAACCAACTTTTGGTTTACTATTCAGAGTTTTTATCAAAGGCTTTTTATATTTTCTTCTTACTTATTTTTTTGCTTATCTTTTTTATCTTCTACAAAAGAAGGTATTATTAAAAAATGAATCTGAAGATAAGGTCTAACTTTAGGTATCAATTTAAAGATTACGGCTATCCAGATAAGACTGAATTAGAAATTATATGGAAAGGAAGGATCTTCTATGTCCAAGTACTTTTATTTGTCATACTTTTCTTACTTGCTGGGCGTGCCTTTCAATTGCAAATTATCAAACATAGTTATTACTTAAAAAAAGCTAAGGAACGCACAGTCGCAACCTACATAATTCGGGCACCAAGAGGGGAGATAATTACTACAGATGGGGTAGCCGTAGCTACCAATCGGGCAGTCTTTCAGCTTTATCTTGACCCAGAATCCATAGAAGGAGAAGAAGAGGAGGTTTTAGCTAAGCTTAGTAAAATCCTCAAAGAAGACTTTGGTCAGCTTAAAGAGAGGTACTACTTTGCCAAGAAGAGGTATTTAGGAAGGATTCTTTTAAAAAGAGATTTAAGCTGGGATGAGGTTAGTAAAATCCTGGTAAGACAATACTATTTACCCGGTGTTTTCGTTGAGGTTGAAGCGGAGAGGTATTACCCTTACGGTGAAGCCTATTTTCATCTTTTGGGTTATGTAGCAAGGATTGACCGGTCGGAATATCAGAAGCTTAAGGATAAGGGCTATTCCCCTGAGGATTACATCGGGAAAACAGGGATAGAAAGATTGTTTGAAGAGTATCTTAGGGGTGAGAACGGAAGGATTGAAGTAGAAAGGGACGCTCGGGGTAGGCTTGGAAAGGTTTTAGGTAGGGTTCCTCCCAAGGCAGGTAAGGACCTAATAATTAATGTAAACCATAGGCTTCAGATGACGGCTTATGAATTGCTAAAGGATAAAAGAGGAGCCATCGTTGCCCTATCCCCTAAGGATGGCTTTCTCCTTGCCTTGGTTAGCAGTCCCGCTGTTGACCCTAACAAGTATCTTTCAGGTTTTCATCCAGAGGAATGGAAAGCCTTGATGTCAGACCCAAAGAAACCCTTTTTAAATCGTGCTGTTCAACCCTATCCCCCTGGGTCAACTTTCAAGCTTGTCACTGCCCTTGCCGGTCTTCAATCTGGGGCAATAAGAGACCCAAAATCCTCTGTGTTCTGTTCAGGTAGCTTCCCCTTTGGACAAAAAGTTTTTCGTTGCTGGGAAAGGAAAGGACATGGTAGCGTTGACCTTTTTAAAGCCATTGCCCAATCTTGCGATGTTTACTTTTATACTCTTGGGCTAAAAATTGATATTGATTATTTAGCTAAGGTTGCCCGGAGCCTTGGTCTTGGCTATACTACAGGACTTGGCTTTCCAGAGGAAAAGCCTGGAATAGTCCCAGACAAGGCTTGGAAGAAAAAGAAGTTTAAGCAAGATTGGTATGGAGGAGACTCTATCGTTGTTTCTATCGGGCAGGGATACCTAACCACTACCCCGATTCAGATGGCTAAGGTCTACTTAGTGCTTGCTAATGGTGGCTATAGATACAAGGTCAACGTCGCTCGGGAGGTAAGGGATAAAAAGGGAAGGGTTTTGAAAAGGTTTGAACCGGTTTTAGAAGAAAAGGTCCCGATTAACCCTCAGCATCTCTCTTGGCTTCATGAAGGACTAAGACAAGTCGTAGAGAGAGGTACAGGAAAGGCTGCCCGTGTGCCCGGTATTCAGGTTTACGGAAAAACCGGAACCGCTCAAGTTGTAGCTCTTGAGAAAAAAAGGGCAAACCTTGAACATCATGCCTGGTTTGTTAGCTTTGCCGGAAATGATAGTATAGATATCGTTACTTCAGTCCTTATAGAGCATGGTGGTCATGGGGGGCAAGCTGCCGCACCTATTGCTGGTGAGCTTTATCGAGCCTACTACGGATTACCCTTGCAACGAAAACAAAAAGAAAAGGAAGGTGCAGAGGAACCATCTGAGGAAAGCCCCTTAGAGTTTCCTTCAATTTTAGCCCATCAAGAGGAGAAGGAAGCTCAATGACAACAGAACAAGAAAGATTAAAAAATTTCTTAGCTCTAATAAAATCTAATTGGCTGGCCTGGATTGCTTTTTTTGGGTTGATGATCCTTGGGATATTAAATCAATTTAACATGGGTGAAAGCACTGTTCACATCGTTAAAAATGCAGCCTGGCACGTTTTTGGGCTTTTTATCCTTTTATTTATTGTTTTAAAGGTAGATATGCCTAAGGTCCCCCCGCAAATTTACCTTTTCTCCTACATCCTTCTTACGCTTCTGATGTTTATCCTTGCCATCTTTAAGAAACGGTGGCTTGTTATCGGTTCTATTAGTCTTCAGCCCTCGGAATTTTTAAAAGTTGTGCTTGTCCTTCTTTTTAGCTATATGGTGAGCAAAAGGAGAGGAGGTCCTTTAAGTCCTAAGGATTGGTTGATATTTTTCACCATTCTAATTATACCCCTTCTATTTCTCGTTGTCGTTGACCTTGACTATGCCTTTATCATTGGCTGGATGTTCTTTGTGTTTTTTATGGTTTTAGGTCTGCCAAAGAGGTTTGTTATAGGAATGGCTGTTGGAGGATTGATTATCGGGGCTCTATTAGTTCCTATAGCCTGGCAAAAGCTTAAACCACATCAGAAGGGTAGGATCTATGGCTACTTAAATCCAGAGAAGTATTATAAAACCTGGAGTTATCAGTTGTATCAGTCTTTAATTGCTGTAGGTTCTGGTGGCTTAACAGGACAGGGTTTTAGGCAGGGATGGTCAACAAGATTAAACTACCTTCCAGCAAAGCATACTGATTTAGCTTTTTCCGTCTGGGCTGAAGCCTTTGGTTTCTTAGGGGTTTTAGCTTTTTTAAGCCTTTACGGTTACCTTCTTTACTGGGGGCTAACTTTGTCTCAACAAGTAAAGGACCTTTTTGGTAAGTATTTGATCGTCGGGATAGTTTTAATCCTCTTGTGGCAACTTTTTTTCAACCTCGGAGGAGCGATGGGCTTACTTCCTATGACGAGCATACCTCAACCCTTTTTAAGCTATGGCGGTTCTATTACCATTACAACCTATCTCATGCTTTCTTTTTTATTTAACTTTGCAAAAAGAAAAAGTTTCTTTAAATAGCTTAAATTTTTATAATGAAACAGAGCTTGACATCTCATTTGAAGTAGTTAAATCTCTTAAGTTTAAAGTATGGCTTAGATTTTAATCAAAGGAGCTTAGCTATGCTTTCATTCGATATAAGCTTGATCGTTCAAATAATCGAAACGATTGTCTTAGCTCTTCTTTTAAACCTTCTTTTAATTAAACCCATCATGAAAAACCTTGAAGAAAGAAGAAGGCGTTTTCAAGGGTTGGAAAGGGAGATTGAAGATTATAGCTTAAGAGCTAAAGAACTACTTGAAAAGTATCAGCAAACACTTCACGAAGCTCGTGTTGAAGGGTTAAGGAAGCAAGAGCTTTTAAAGGAAGAAGCAAGAAAGATTGAGAGGGAAAAACTTCAGGCTGTAATGAAGGAGGTTGAAGCAAAGAAGAAACAATGGGAAGATACTTTCAAGAAAGAGTTTGAGTCTCTTCGGCAACAGATTTTGGGTCAAAAGGAAGCTCTTTCAAGCATGATCATCGAAAAGTTAGTTGGGAGGAGAGTATGAAAGCGTCAGTCTCCCTTTTTATACTTTTTTCCTTTTTTGTAGGAGTTGTTTACGGTGCTGAAGAAGGGCATCATGCCATAACACCCACTCAAGTTCAAAATCTTATCTGGTGGACGGTCAATTTTATAGTCCTCCTTATCATTCTTTTTAAACTCTTACGTAAACCTTTGGTCAACTTTCTTCAGAATAGAAGAGAGACTATTCAGAGGGAGTATGAAGAACTTCTTCGTAAAAAAAGGGAAGCTGAAGCCCAGTATTTAGAATTACAAGCAAAATTGAAAAATATGGAAGAGGAGGCAAAACAAATTTTACAGAATTACATAGAGCAGGGACAGAAGGAGAAGGAAAGGATTATCAGAGAGGCGGAAGAGCAGGCAAAAAGGATAATGGAACAGGCTGACCTTTACATCAAACACGAATTAGAAAAGGCTAAAGAGGAGCTTCGGAAAGAGTTGGCACGGGAAGTAATAAAGCTTACTGAAGAGAAGTTGCTTAAAGGGTTAACCGTAGAGGACCATAAGAGGATATTCCGGGAGGTTGTGGAAAGTTTGAAGGGTTTAAACATCGTTAAACATTAGGATAAGAGTGTAGGAGGAGCGCCTTGAGAGCGATAACCACCGCTTTAAAGTATGCTAAGGGTTTGTTTGATGTAGCTAAAGAAAGAGGTAAGGTTAAGGAATTTTGGGATGAGCTTATTGCTTTTAGAGAATTCATAAAGGAAGTTCCAGAAGCCATAAATGTCCTCCAAAGTCCTATCTATCCTCCAGACTTAAAGCTCGAAATACTTGATGAAATTTTCAAACAAATTCAATTAGACCCGGAGATTGAAAAGTTTTTGCGTCTATTGGTTGAGAGAAGGAGAATGCATTTATTTAGTGAGATAGTAGAAATGTATCGTTCTCTTCTTGACGAGGAGTTAGGGATTTTAAGGGGTGAAGTAATAGCTCCGATTGAGCTTTCTCCAGAGGATGTGGAAGAGATTAAGAAGGTATTACACGAAAAGTTTGGTAAAGAGGTTCATTTAGACTTGAGAGTTGACCCGAGCATAATCGGCGGTTTAATGATAAAAATAGGAGATTTTGTATTGGATGCCAGCTTTAAAAGACAGTTGAGGGTTATACAAGAAATTATTGAGAAGGGGGTGCTATAAATGGAAGCAATTAAGGCTCAGGAATTAAGCGACCTTATCAAGAAGCGCATTGAAGAGTTTGAGAAGAAAGTAAACCTTGAGGAGATGGGAGTGGTTATCTCCGTTGCAGACGGTGTGGCGAGGGTTTTTGGTTTACGGAACTGTGAATACATGGAGCTTATTGAGTTTCCTGATAGCGGTGAGGTAGGAATAGCGCTCAACATTGAATTTGATAATGTTGGAATTCCAGTCATGGGAGACTATACCAAGATTAAAGAAGGTGATATTGCTAAAAGGACGGGAAGAGTGGCATCCATTCCTGTAGGGGAATCCGTCTTGGGTCGAGTTATCGACCCCGTTGGTAGACCTCTTGACGGGAAGGGACCAATTGAAGCCAAAGAGTATAGGCGTATTGAGATCAAGGCTCCCGGCATTATCATGAGAAAGCCTGTTCATGAGCCTATGTATACGGGAATAAAGGCTATTGATGCCATGACCCCTATTGGAAGAGGACAGAGGGAGCTTATCCTTGGTGACAGGCAGACTGGGAAGACGGCAATAGCCATTGATGCAATTCTTGCCCAGAAGGATACCGATGTTTATTGCATTTATTGTGCTATTGGACAGAAAAAGTCAACGGTTGCCCAGATAGTAGAAACTTTAAGAAGATATGGGGCTATGGAGTATACTACAGTAGTTGCGGCTTGTGCTTCAGACCCAGCTGCCCTTCAGTGGATCGCTCCATACTCAGCCTGTGCTATTGGTGAGTACTTTAGGGATACAGGAAGGCATGCCCTTGTGATCTATGATGACCTATCTAAGCAGGCAGCAGAGTATCGTGAGATTTCCCTCCTCTTGAGGAGACCTCCTGGTCGCGAAGCTTATCCAGGTGACATCTTTTACAACCATTCAAGGCTTCTTGAAAGGGCAGCAAAGCTTGATGATAAGTACGGTGGTGGGTCCTTAACTGCTTTACCCATCGTTGAAACCTTGCAAGGAGACGTGTCAGCCTATATTCCAACGAACGTTATCTCTATTACGGATGGACAGATTTACCTTGAGCCTGGGTTGTTCTTTGCTGGTATTAGACCGGCTATCAACGTAGGGTTGTCAGTGTCCAGGGTTGGGGGCGCAGCACAGATTAAGGCTATGCGCCAGGTAGCTGGTAGGCTTAGGCTTGAGTTAGCGCAGTACAGAGAGCTTGCTGCCTTTGCCCAGTTTGGTTCCGAGCTTGATAAGGCAACTCAAAGGGTCCTTCATAGGGGAGCAAGGCTTGTTGAAATACTAAAGCAACCTCAGTATCAGCCTTTACCTGTAGAGAAGCAGGTATGCATCCTCTTTGCCGGAACAAGAGGCTTTCTTGATGAAATGCCTCTTGAGGTTCTTGCTCAGTATGAGAAGGAGCTATACGAGTTTATTGGAAGTAAGTATCCAGAAATCTACCAAGAGATTAGGGAAAAGAAGGAGATAAGCCCTGAGCTTGAAGAGAAGATGAAAAAGGCTTTGTCCGAGTTTAATGAGGAGTTTAAGAGGGCTCATAATATAGAACCAGTGCCTGTACCTTAGTAGAGGAGAGGACGGCTTGTGTTGATATAGATTAGGAGGAATAAAGCATGCCTGGTCTTCGGGATCTAAGAAAGAAAATAGATGCGGTAAAGAAGATAGGACAGATTACCAAAGCCATGAACATGGTTGCTTCTGCAAAATTAAGGAATCTTCAGGGACGTTTAGAGGGTTTCCGTCCATACAGGGAACGGTTTGAGACGATCCTTGGGAGAATATTAGCAAGCCCTGGTTTAAACAAGTCGAGAATAGCCCTTCTTCAAGAACGGGAAGTAAAAAGGGTAGGGATAGTTTTGATAACCGCTGACAGGGGATTATGCGGGGCTTTTAACAGCAATCTAATTAGAGAAGCGGAAAACTTGATAAAACGTTTTAGAAGGGAAGGCAAGGAAGTTGAGTTGATAACCGTTGGAAGGAAAGGTTATACCTACTTTAACAGAAAGGTTCCGATACGGGAGGCTTATCCTGAGGTAATGGCTCGGGTTTTAGTTCAGGATGCAAGAAGGATTGCCAGATCGGCGACGCAAGCCTTTTTAAACGGTGAGTGGGATGAGGTATATTTAATTTATGGGAAGTTTATCAACATCGTTAAGCAGGTCCCGGTTGTGGAACCCTTTTTACCCTTAAGGTTTTCTTCAACAAAAGAAGAGAAGGAGACACCTAAGGTAACAGCCTATCTTTACGAACCAGACGAAGAGGAGTTGTTACCGGTTATTTTACCCCAATATCTTAACACCTTAGTGTTTGCTGCTATGCTTGAGACGGCGGTGAGCGAACAGGCGGCGAGGATGACCGCTATGGACAACGCTAACAGGGCTTGCACAGATATGGTTAAGCAGTTAACGCTCTATTACAATAAGGTTCGCCAGGCTACAATAACTAAGGAACTGATGGATATAGTGGGTGGAGCAGAAGCTATTAAAGGATAAAAGAAACTTTTTAAAGGGGGTATAGGAGATGGCTGAGGAGAAGGTAATTGGTCGTATAGTTCAGATAATGGGAACGGTTGTTGACGTAGAATTTCCTCCGGGAAAGGTTCCTAAGGTTCTTGATGCCCTTAGAGTAACCAACCCCATGATAGATAACAGAGAATGGAACCTTGTTCTTGAGGTAGCTCAGCAGCTTGGTGACAACATAGTTCGTTGCGTAGCCATGGACTATACTGATGGGTTAAGGCGGGGTCAAGAAGTTTTAGCAACTGGAGGACCTTTGATGGTCCCGGTAGGCAAGGGGACTTTGGGTAGGATTATCAACGCCGTAGGTGACCCGGTAGATGAGGGGGGACCTATTCAGACGGACAAATACTATCCTATCTTCAGACCAGCCCCACCTTTGACAGAGTTAGACGTAAACATTAGGGTATTAGAGACGGGAATTAAGGTCTTTGACCTTCTTATTCCCTTCCCGCGCGGTGGTAAGATGGGGACCTTTGGTGGTGCAGGAGTTGGTAAAACGGTTGTTATGATGGAGATGATCCACAACATTGCTATGCAGCATGGTGGAATTTCCGTCTTCTGTGGTGCTGGTGAGAGGACCCGTGAGGGAAACGAGCTCTACCTTGAGATGAAAAGGTCTGGAGTTATCGATAAGGCAGCTTTAGTTTATGGACAAATGAACGAAACACCAGGACACAGAGCAAGAGTTGCTCATACTGCCGTTGCCTTAGCCGAATACTTTAGAGATGAGGAAGGTCAGGATGTTCTTCTTTTCATCGACAACATTTACAGATTTACTCAGGCAAACCAAGAGGTTTCTGCTCTCTTAGGTAGAATGCCCTCTGCAGTCGGATATCAGCCAACCTTGGCAACAGACATAGGAGCCCTTCAGGAAAGGATTTGTTCTACAACCAAGGGGTCGATCACCTCTGTTCAGTGCGTCTATGTTCCTGCCGACGACTTGACTGACCCAGCACCAGCTACAACCTTTGCCCACCTTGACGGAACGGTCGTTCTTTCAAGGCAGATTGCAGAGCTTGGTATCTATCCAGCGGTTGACCCCCTTGACTCACAGTCGAGAATTCTCGACCCGAACGTGGTAGGATGGGAGCATTATAACGTTGCCAGACAGGTTCAACAGGTCCTTCAGAGATACAAAGACCTTCAGGACATAATCGCTATTCTTGGAGTAGAGGAGCTTTCCGAAGAGGATAAGATCATCGTTGCCCGTGCAAGGAAAATTCAAAGGTTTCTATCCCAGCCCTTTCATGTAGCCGAGCAGTTTACCGGTCTTCCAGGTAGGTATGTAAAGCTTGAAGATACCATCAGAGGCTTCAAGGAAATCCTTGAAGGTAAGCATGACGAGCTTCCTGAGCAGGCATTCTACATGGTTGGTACTATCGAGGAGGCGGTGGAGAAGGCTAAGAAGCTCCTTGAAGGATAAAGGGAGGAGATATGGCAAGGATCCTATTAGAAGTTATAACACCAGACCGGGTGGTGGTAAGAGAAGAGGTAGACATAGTTACTGCTCCTGGTGTGGCGGGTGAGTTCGGCGTTTTGGCGAACCATTGCCCTATGGTTGCTGCGGTGAAGATCGGTCCTTTAAGATATAAAGTCGGAGATAAAGAGGAGTGGTTAGCAGTAAGCGGAGGTTTTTGCGAAGTCTCGGAAAATAGGATAACCTTTTTTGTGGAAGCAGCAGAAAGGGCCTATGAGATAGATGTGGAAAGGGCTTTGAGGGCAAAAGAAAGGGCTGAAAAGAGGATTCAAGAATATTTGGCTGGTGTTGAAAAGATAGATTATGCCAGGGCTCGTGCTGCCCTCCAGCGAGCCTTAACTCGCCTCTTGGTTGCTGAACGAGGGAGGTCTGGGGTCCCAAGATAATTGAGTGCCCATCAAGAGGAGAAGGCTAAACTCCGGTCCCTTTTTTTGGCAAAAAGGGAAGCCCTAAACGAGGTTTTAGTAAAGGATCTATCTTGTAAAATTTCTCAAGACCTTTTTAAATTTCTATTGTCTCATCGGTATAAAAAAGCTGCTTTCTACATGGCAAAGGGGAAGGAAGTTTCTCTTTCTAAAACTATAGGGAAATCCTTTTTAGAGGGTATCAAGGTATTTTTACCCAAAACCTGGCTTAAGGAGAGGAAACTAACCTTCCATAGGGTATACAGTTTTTCTGACCTTGTCCCAGGTCCTTTTGGTCTTCTTGAACCAAATCCGAAGAATGAGGAGGCAGATTTAAGCTCCTTAGAAGTTATACTTGTTCCAGGGGTAGTCTTTGATGTAAAGGGGTATAGAATTGGGTATGGAGGTGGTTTTTATGATAGGGTGTTAAAAGAAACGAGAGCGTTAAAAGTTGGTGTTTGCTATTCCTTTCAACTGGTAGAAAGCTTACCCGTTGAACCTCATGATGTGCCTGTTGATTTAATCATAACAGAGGACGGGATAATCCAATGTCAAAAAACTTAGTAGATATTTTGAAAAAAAACTATGAAAACCTTTTAGAAAGGGTGGAGAAGGCTTGTTTGAGGGTTGGCAGGAAGCCTGAGGAAGTAAAGATCCTTGGGGCAAGTAAAGGACAGAGCGAAGAAAAAATAAGGGTCCTTTATTCCTTAGGTTTAAGGCTTTTTGGTGAAAATTACGTGCAGGAGGCTGAAAAAAAGATAAAGAATTTAGCAGACTGTGCCATTGATTGGCATTTAATCGGGAGGCTTCAGACAAACAAAGCTAAAAAAGCCGTATCGCTTTTTAGCACCATCCATTCCTTAGATAGACTTTCTCTGGCAGAGGAGCTTGAAAAAAGGGCAAGGTCTTTGAACAAAAGAATTAACGTCCTAATTGAGGTGAACATCGGACATGAAGCTACTAAAGCCGGTATCTTTGAGGAAAATTTAGAAGATTTCATAACTAAACTAAAGGATTTTCCTAATCTTAACCTGATTGGGCTCATGTGTCTTCCTCCTTTGACTGACGATGAAAAGAAGACGAGGTTTTATTTTCAAAAGATGAGAGATCTGTTTGAGAAGATTAAACCTTTAGTTAGCGATGAGTTTACTGAACTTTCCATGGGAACAAGCTCTGATTTTGAGATAGCCATAGAAGAAGGGGCAACCATCATAAGAATAGGGACGCTACTTTTTGGTCCAAGGATGTGATAAAAACTTATTTTTTCGTTGTATCAACTTCTTTCTTAATCGGTCTCTATCTTAGCTTTTATTCAGTCCCCTTGGTTTTTCTTTTTTATGTTGTCCTTCTTCAGCTTTTATTTTTCCCTCAAAATAAGGATAGAGCTTTAGCTGTGTTAACCCTTGTCTTTAGTTTTATGTTTGGTTTGTTTTATTTCGCAAAAGACGAAAAGAGGGAGCTTCCTCTAAAGGCTCAGTTTTTCGGTAAAGTCTTAAAGGTTGAGCCTTATTTTGGGGGAAATAAGGTTCTATTTAGATTAACATCTGGGGAAGAGGTTCTTTTCATTGCCTATCATGGTGATTTTAGTCCAGGGATGAAGTGTATAGTAAGCTTAACTTCAAAGGAAACAAAGGAGGGGCTAAATCCCTTTCGTCCTGCCATAAAGGATTTGGCAAGGGCGCATGGAGTTGAGGGTTTTTATGAGTTTAGACCTCAGGATAAGGCTATCTGTAAGACATACGGTTTTAGCATGGAAAGCATTCGGTATGAGTTATTCAGATTTTCAGAGGAGCTTTCTGGCTTAGCAATGGGGCTTTTTCAAGCCCTTGTGCTTGGGGTTGAGACCCAACTTCCTCCAGAGTATTTAGAGCTTCTAAAGAAACAGGGGTTATACCATCAGCTTGCCATATCTGGGTTTAACCTCGGAATATTCTACGGGCTCCTATACAAATTCATTCTTATTCTGCTTAGAAGATTTCCTTTAGTATTCAGAGGCTATCCTCTTCAAATTTACGCCATGGTATTTTCTCTACTCGGAGCTTTTGTAGTCCTTTTTCTTTCGGGCTTTGCTGGCTCAGCAGTGAGAGCCTTTTTCTTTCTATTTCTGTTAGTTTTAGCTAAGATGTTTTTTAGAAACACACCAAGTATTTTCCTTCTCCTTTTAACTGCCTTTATCCTTTGCCTTTTAGACCCACCCCTTATAGGAAATCTTTCTTTTCAATTTTCTTTTTTAGCAACCTTAGGATTACTCCTTGCCCATCAACTTTGGCAAAGGTTGGATTTAAACCCTAAGAACCTACAACAAAAGATTTTGTACATAGGCCTTCATGGTCTTTTTGTTTCCTCCTTTATTTCTGTTCTACTTTTTCCTTTCCTTTTATACCGAATTGGCTATTTTGCCATAGCTACACCAATTAACAATTTATTAGCCACAGCTTTCTGGAGCTTTATCTTCATTCCCTTTTCTCTCCTTTCAGCTTTAATCTATTTTCTTGATGAAACCTTAGCTAAGTATTTAATGGAACTCATTGCAACTATCTTCGAATGGTATATAAAAATTCCTTTCTTTGACTGGTTATACATTCCTTCCTTCTCTGTTAACCTTATTGTAATTTGCCTTTTAATCTTTCCTATAACTTATTTTTTGATTCAAAGAATGGTGCAAAATCGGACCAATCTTGGTCAATACTACATCAAACATCTATCTCTTCTTTTTTCCTTCTTATCTTTTCTTGTGACCTATTACTTTTTTGAACAGCTTTATCAAAAAACTGACTTTATCATAGTTTTTAAAGATAGAAACTTTCCTCATATCTTGCTAAAAAATCAAGATAAATTTTCTCTATTAATTAACTTAAAACCAGAGAACATTCAAGCTTATAAAGCTAAATATTTCCCGATATACAACAAGCTTGGTGTATCAAACTTTGAATGCCTAATAAATTTTTCTCGCTTTAATCCCTATCAAGTTTTTAAAAGGGATTTTGAGGTAAGGAACATCTCTACCCTTGAAGAGAAAAAGTATTTAGACCTTGAAGTTTGCGACCCAAGGATTTTTGAGCTGATAGAACTTAAGGAAGGCATTTATTTTTTAGAGTTTAGAGGCTTAACCCTTGCTTTGGTTCTTCATCATAAACAGACTTTTACTTTACCTGCTGAAGTTTCAATCCTTCTTTACAAACCAAAAAATAAGGTGGATTTGCCTTCAGACATCATCTATTTAGAAGGTGAAAGGCAATCTGCCCTTATCTTTATTCCCAAGGAAAGGTATACTCTTTTCTTTTCAGAAAAAGAAAGGCGGGCATCTTTCTTAGCCTATTTTCTTTTCCCCTTTGTGCCTTATTATTTTGAAGATAACATAGGAAAGATTGTATACTATCATCGCGAGACCCTACCTTGAGGTGTCACCTATGAAGGGATACGAGACCTTTGAGCACGGAGCAGACGTAGGCATAAGAGGCTATGGTGAGACCTTAGAGCAAGCCTTTTCTGAGGTCTTGAAAGCTCTTACCCTTCTTTATGTTGAAAACATAGATTTTGAGGAAGTTTCTCCTGTTGAGGAAAGAGAGGTGGAGGTTTCTGCTGAGACCTTGGATGAGCTCTTTGTGTTCTTTGTGAATAAGGCTATAAGCCTTGTTTCCCTTGAAGATGTTTTAGTGATTGGATTCCAAGGAAGGATTGAGGAAAGAGACAGAGAATACCATCTGACTGGGAAGTTTTTGGTTATTCCCTTTGATGTAGAAAGGTTTGGTTACGGGGTTGAGGTAAAGGGAGCAACCTTTACCCAAGCAAAGGTAGAAAAGGGAGAGAAAGGGTGGGTCGTTCAATGCGTGGTGGATGTATAGAGCCCGCTTGCAGGGTAATAAAGCTTAACCCTAAGGACATAGAACTACTTGACCGTTTTGATGCTGAGTCTTTGCGATCTTTTTTACAGAGGACTTTCAACTTGGGAGAATTTACCTTTAGTTTAACCTCCTTAAGAAAGCTTCCCCGGTTTCTAAGGCAGGAAAAGCCGTTCAAAGTGGTTTTTGTGAAAGAAGAGAAGGGGCTTTATCTTGCAGATATTCTTGACGAGGAGAGACCGGTTTTTGGCTTAGCCATAGACCTTGGGAGCACAACCATTGCCTTCTATCTCTATGACTTTGA